>NZ_JBEZLA010000028.1:0-89520 GCF_040651925.1 Streptomyces sp. NPDC048349
AGTACGTCCAGTACGGGGGCATCCGGCCGGCACGCCGAGAGCACGCACCGGACACCGCTCCTTCACCACGGACCTCCGTCAGACACCCCCTAGGGAGTGTCGTCAGCGTCCCGCCCGGCCGGTGGGGCCCGGTGCGTGCGCGGGGGCCGGGGGCCTGCCGTCGACAGCCGATCCGCACGTCTGGACGCGCTCGCCAGGCCGCAGGCGCTCCACGCTCGTACGCTCGAAGACATGTCAGACGTGTACGCCGCCCGTCGGGGCACGCTCCGCGACCGCTGCGCCGCCGCGGGGAACGCCGCCGCGCTGATCACGCGTCCGGCGAACGTCCGCTACCTCTCCGGGGCGTCCCCGCTGGGCGCCGTGCTCCTCGTCGGACCCACCGAGGACGTCCTGTTCTGCGCCAACGCCCCCACCGGTGAGGTCGACGAGGGGCGCCTCGACGAACACCTCAAGGTGTCCGTGCTGGCGAGCTCCGGCGGGGACCCGGCCGTCGCGGCCGGGGACCTGGCGGCGGCCGTGCGCGCCGACTCCCTGGCGGTGGAGGAGCACCACCTCACCGTGGCCCGGCACCGGGCCCTGCGCTCCGTGGCTCCCGCGCTCCGCCTCAGCGACCTCGGCAACGCCGTGGAGCAGCAGCGCCTCGTCAAGGACGAGGAGGAGATCGCCTGCCTGCGGATCGCCGCCGAGATCGCCGACCAGGCCCTTGGGGAACTGCTGGAGTCCATCCTCGTCGGGCGCACCGAACGCCACCTCGCCCTGGAGCTGGAGCGGCGGCTCGTCGACCACGGGGCGGACGGGCCCGCCTTCCCGACCTCCGTCGGCACCGGCCCGCATTCCGGCCGTTCCCGGCACCGGCCCTCCGACCGGAGGGTGGAGGAGGGCGACTTCCTCACGGTCTGCCTCGGCGCCGGCTACCGCGGCTACCGCTGCGAGATCGGCCGCACCTTCGTCATCGGCACCACGCCCGCGGACTGGCAGATCCAGCTCTACGACCTGGTCTTCGCCGCCCAGCGGGCCGGGCGCGAGGCCCTCGTACCGGGCGCCGCGTACCGGGACGTGGACCACGCCGCACGCTCCGTACTGGACTCCGCGGGCCACGGTGAAGCGCTCGCCCCGTGGACCGGACACGGGGTGGGCCTCGAAATCGACGAGGACCCGCAGCTTGCACCTACGGCAATGGGTAAACTGGACGCTTGCGTGCCGGTCACCGTCGAACCGGGGGTTCACCTCCCGGGCCGGGGAGGTGTCCGGATCGATGACACGCTCGTCGTGCGCCCCGAGGCGGACGGCGGTCCCGAGCTACTCACCATTACGACCAAGGAGCTGCTCGCGCTCTAGTCCGTCGCCGGGCTGTGCGCGCACCCGTGGTCTTCCAGTGCAGGAGATTCCGCAACCGTGGCTTCCACGAACGACCTCAAGAACGGCATGGTGCTCAAGCTCGACGGTGACCAGCTCTGGTCCGTCGTCGAGTTCCAGCACGTCAAGCCCGGCAAGGGCCCGGCCTTCGTGCGCACCAAGCTCAAGCACGTGCTCTCCGGCAAGGTCGTCGACAAGACCTTCAACGCCGGCACGAAGGTCGAGACCGCCACGATCGACCGGCGTGACATGCAGTTCTCGTACATGGACGGCGAGTACTTCGTCTTCATGGACATGCAGACCTACGACCAGCTGATGGTCGACAAGAAGGCTGTCGGCGACGCCGCCAACTTCCTGATCGAGGGCTTCACCGCCTCCGTCGCCCAGCACGAGGGCGAGGTGCTCTACGTCGAGCTCCCGGCCGCCGTCGAGCTGGTCATCGAGCACACCGACCCGGGCGTCCAGGGCGACCGCTCCACCGGTGGCACCAAGCCGGCCCGCCTGGAGACCGGTCACGAGATCCAGGTCCCCCTCTTCGTCAACACGGGCGAGAAGGTCAAGGTCGACACCCGCACCAGCGACTACCTCGGCCGGGTGAACAGCTAACCGTGGCTGCCCGGAGCAACGCGCGCAAGCGCGCTTTCCAGATCCTTTTCGAGGCCGACCAGCGCGGGGTCCCCGTGCGCGAGGTCCTCGCGGACTGGATCCGCCACGCACGGTCGGACGACCGGCAGCCGCCGGTCAGCGCCTTCACGATGGACCTCGTCGAGGGGTACGCCGACAAGGTGAACCGCATCGACGACCTGATCGTCACCTACGCCGTGGACTGGGAACTCGACCGCATGCCGGTCGTGGACCGCAACATCCTGCGGCTCGGCGCGTACGAGCTGATCTGGGTGGACGAGACCCCGGACGCCGTGGCGATCGACGAGGCCGTCCAGCTGGCCAAGGAGTTCTCGACGGACGACTCCCCGTCGTTCGTGAACGGGCTGCTGGCGCGCTTCAAGGAGTTGAAGCCGAACCTGCGCCGCCAGTGACCGCCGGCGGTATTCGGTGAGCGGAGGGGCCGCAGCGGGCGCTGCGGCCCCTCCGCTTTTGCCTGCGGGGGGTCCGGGCGGCCCCGGGGGTCCAGGCGGCCCCGGGGCAGCCGGGGCGACCATGCGAAACGGCGGGTGCCGGGAGCCTCCTGGGCTCCCGGCACCCGCCGGTAAACGTTTCTGCTGGGGCTGGGGGGACTAGATGTCCTCGTGCGCCACGGCGCGACGCGCATCCGCGTCCAGCACGCCCCAGCTGATCAGCTGCTCGGTCAGCACCGAGGGGGACTGGTCGTAGATGACGGCCAGGGTGCGCAGGTCGTCCTGGCGGATCGACAGCACCTTGCCGTTGTAGTCGCCGCGCTGGCTCTGGATCGTCGCCGCGTAGCGCTGGAGCGGACCGGCCTTCTCGGCGGGCACGCCCGCCAGGCGCTCCAGGTCGAGACGCAGCTTCGGCGGCGGCTCGGCCGCTCCGCCCGGAGTCGTACCCGGCAGCAGTTCCTGCACCGGCACCCCGTAGAAGTCCGCCAGCTCGGCAAGGCGCTGGACGGTCACGGCGCGGTCCCCGCGCTCGTAGGAACCGACCACCACGGCCTTCCACCGGCCCTGGGACTTCTCCTCGACACCGTGGAGGGAGAGGCCCTGCTGGGTGCGGATGGCACGGAGCTTGGCCCCGAGCTGTTTGGCGTATTCGCTGGACATAACGCTCCCGGACGCTGTGACGCTGTGACTGCTTGGACACTGCGACTACGTAACTACGTGCGGCTCCGCCGCGCGGTTGGTAACTCACTGTGAGGTTACGCAGCGTTACTTGGATGCGTCAAGCCGAATGCTCTCCACCGCCCCCTCGCGAGGGCCCGCGGCGGCCCCGTGGGAGCCGCGCGCACCCGGGCCCGGTGCGGTTCACCACCCGCCCCCTGGTACGGTGGGACGCGTACATCAGACGTCCTTTAAGGTCCGTCCCGTGAGGCGGAGAAGGAGGTCCTTTTCATGGACGCTCAGAACGCGCAGGTCCAGCCCGCCGACAGCGCCGATGCGGTGCGCCCCGTGTTGGAGGCGCAGGACATCGCCCGGGTCCTGACCCGCATCGCCCACGAGATCGTCGAACGCGCCAAGGGCGCCGACGACGTGGTGCTCCTCGGCATTCCCACCCGCGGTGTGTACCTCGCCCGCCGGCTGGCCGCCAAGCTCGAAGAGATCACCGGTACGAAGATCCCGGTCGGCTCGCTCGACATCACCATGTACCGCGACGACCTGCGGATGAAGCCCGCCCGCGCGATCGGCCGCACCGAGATCCCCGGTGACGACCTCGACGGTCGCCTCGTCGTCCTCGTCGACGACGTCCTCTTCTCCGGCCGCACCATCCGCGCCGCCCTCGACGCCCTCGGCGACCTCGGCCGCCCCCGCGCCGTGCAGTTGGCCGTCCTCGTCGACCGCGGCCACCGCGAGCTGCCCATCCGCGCCGACTACGTCGGCAAGAACCTCCCCACGTCGCTGCGGGAGACCGTCAAGGTCCAGCTCCAGGAGGAGGACGGCCGTGACGCCGTGCTGCTCGGCCAGCGGACCCCCCAGGCAGCCGGGCAGTAGCCCGAACGGACGGACGGGCCCCGCGCGGGGCCCGGGCCGCAGCCTGCCCTGCCCCGACCCCTGCCTGCCCTCCTGACCTACGGAGCCATCCAGATGAAGCGCCACCTCATCTCGGCCGCCGATCTCACGCGCGACGACGCCGTCCTGATCCTCGACACCGCCGAGGAGATGGCCCGCGTCGCCGACCGGCCGATCAAGAAGCTGCCCACCCTGCGCGGCCTCACCGTCGTCAACCTCTTCTTCGAGGACTCGACCCGCACCCGGATCTCCTTCGAGGCGGCCGCCAAGCGGCTCTCCGCCGACGTCATCAACTTCTCCGCCAAGGGCTCCTCGGTTTCCAAGGGCGAATCCCTGAAGGACACCGCCCTGACCCTCGAGGCCATGGGCGCCGACGCCGTCGTCATCCGCCACCACGCCTCCGGCGCCCCCTACCGGCTCGCGACCTCCGGCTGGATCGACTCCGCCGTCGTCAACGCCGGCGACGGCACCCACGAGCACCCCACCCAGGCCCTGCTGGACGCCTTCACCATGCGCCGCCGCCTCGTCGGCCGCGACGCGGGCCTGGGCAAGGACCTGGACGGCCGCCGCATCACCATCGTCGGCGACGTCCTGCACAGCCGCGTCGCCCGCTCCAACGTCCAGCTGCTGCACACCCTGGGCGCCGAGGTCACCGTGGTGGCCCCGCCGACCCTGGTCCCGATCGGCGTCGAGAGCTGGCCCTGCGAGGTCTCGTACAACCTGGACGAGGTGCTGCCGAAGTCCGACGCTGTGATGATGCTGCGTGTGCAGCGCGAACGCATGAACGCCGCCTTCTTCCCGACCGAGCGCGAGTACTCCCGCCGGTACGGGCTCGACGGCGACCGCATGGCGAAGATGCCCGAGCACGCCATCGTGATGCACCCCGGCCCGATGAACCGCGGCATGGAGATCACCGCCGAGGTCGCCGACTCCGACCGCTGCACGGCCGTCGAGCAGGTCGCCAACGGCGTCTCCACCCGGATGGCCGTCCTGTACCTCCTGCTGGGCGGATCCGAGCCCGCCGTCACCACCACCGCCGCCCGTACCGAGGAGACCAAGTAACGATGAGCAAGATCCTGATCCGTGGCGCGAAGGTACTCGGCGGCGAGGCGCAGGACGTCCTGATCGTCGGCGAGACCATCGCCGAGGTGGGCACCGGTCTCGAAGCCGCAGACGCCCAGGTGATCGAGGCCGAGGGCCAGGTCCTCCTCCCCGGCCTCGTCGACCTGCACACCCACCTGCGCGAGCCCGGCCGCGAGGACTCCGAGACCGTCCTGACCGGCACCCGCGCCGCCGCCTCCGGCGGCTACACCGCCGTCTTCGCCATGGCGAACACCTTCCCGGTGGCCGACACGGCCGGCGTGGTCGAGCAGGTGTGGCGCCTGGGCAAGGAGTCCGGCTACTGCGACGTGCAGCCCATCGGCGCCGTCACCGTCGGCCTCGAAGGCAAGCAGCTCTCCGAGCTGGGCGCCATGCACGACTCCGCCGCCCGCGTCACCGTCTTCTCCGACGACGGCAAGTGCGTGGACGACGCCGTGATCATGCGCCGCGCCCTGGAGTACGTGAAGGCCTTCGGCGGCGTCGTCGCCCAGCACGCCCAGGAGCCCCGCCTGACCGAGGGCGCCCAGATGAACGAGGGCGTCGTCTCCGCCGAGCTCGGGCTCGGCGGCTGGCCGGCCGTCGCCGAGGAGTCGATCATCGCCCGTGACGTGCTCCTCGCCGAGCACGTCGGCTCCCGCGTGCACATCTGCCACCTCTCCACCGCCGGCTCCGTCGAGATCGTCCGCTGGGCCAAGTCCCGCGGCATCGACGTCACCGCCGAGGTCACCCCGCACCACCTCCTGCTCACCGACGAGCTCGTCCGCTCGTACAACGCGGTCTACAAGGTCAACCCGCCGCTGCGCACCGAGCGCGACGTCATGGCCCTGCGCGAGGCGCTCGCCGACGGCACGATCGACATCGTCGCCACCGACCACGCCCCCCACCCGCACGAGGACAAGGACTGCGAGTGGGCCGCCGCCGCCATGGGCATGGTCGGCCTGGAGACCGCGCTCTCCGTCGTCCAGCAGACGATGGTGGAGACCGGACTGCTCGACTGGGCCGGTGTCGCGGAGCGGATGTCCTTCGCACCGGCGCGCATCGGCAGCCTGGAGAACCACGGCCGTCCCGTCTCGGCAGGTGAACCCGCGAACCTGACCTTGGTCGATACCTCGTACCGTGGTGTCGTGGACCCCGCACACTTCGCCTCCCGCAGCCGCAACACGCCTTACGAGGGCCGTGAGCTGCCGGGGCGCGTCACTCACACCTTCCTGCGGGGCCGGGCAACGGTCGTGGACGGGAAACTGGCGTGACACCTGCAGTGATCCAACTGGCCGCCCAGGCCGCCGAACGACAGTCGGCGGAGGTGACCAGTTTCGGCGCGCGCATGGCGTGGGTCGTCGGTCTGGCCGTCTTCGTCGCTTTCGTGTACTGGCTGATGCGGCAAGGCTGGAAGTGGCGCGGCGCTCTGCAGAACGATCTGCCGGAGCTGCCCGCCGCCCCCGACGGTCTCCCCGAGCACCGGCTGGCCCTGACCGGCCGGTACCACGGGTCCACCACCGCCGGGCAGTGGCTCGACCGGATCGTCGCCCACGGGCTGGGCCTGCGCAGCCGGGTCGAGCTCACGCTCACCGACGCGGGCCTGGACGTGGTCCGTCCGGGGGCCAATGACTTCTTCGTACCGGCCGCGCAGCTGCGCGGCGCCCGCCTCGACAAGGGAATCGCGGGCAAGGTACTCACCGAGGGCGGTCTGCTCGTCGTCACCTGGGCGCACGGTGACAAGCTGATCGACTCCGGATTCCGCTCCGACCGCGCGGCCGAGCACGCCGCCTGGGTCGAGGCGATCAACCTCATGAACTCATCCGACTCATTCATCACGACGGAAGGCGCCGAACGATGACGACCTCCACCAGGGGAGCAGCCAAAACTCCCGCCGTACTTGTCCTGGAGGACGGTCGGATCTTCCGCGGCCGCGCCTACGGCGCCCACGGGGAGACCTTCGGCGAGGCCGTGTTCTCCACCGGTATGACCGGCTACCAGGAGACCCTCACCGACCCGTCGTACCACCGCCAGGTCGTCGTGATGACCGCCCCGCACGTGGGCAACACCGGCGTCAACGACGAGGACCCCGAATCCTCCCGGATCTGGGTGTCGGGCTACGTGGTGCGCGACCCCGCGCGCGTCCCCTCCAACTGGCGCTCCCGGCGCTCGCTGGACGAGGAGCTCGTCCACCAGGGCGTCGTCGGCATCAGCGGCGTCGACACCCGTGCCCTGACCCGCCACCTGCGCGAGCGCGGCGCCATGCGCGTCGGCATCTTCTCCGGCAATGCGATCGCCGACGACGGCACGCTGCTCGCGAAGGTCCGCCAGGCCCCCGAGATGAGCGGCGCGAACCTCTCCGCCGAGGTCGCCACCAAGGAGACGTACGTCGTCCCCGCGATCGGCGAGAAGCGCTTCACCGTGGCCGCCGTCGACCTCGGCATCAAGGGCATGACCCCCCACCGGATGGCCCAGCGCGGCATCGAGGTGCACGTCCTGCCCGCCACCGCCACCCTCGAAGAGGTCTACGCGGTCAACCCGGACGGCGTGTTCTTCTCCAACGGCCCCGGCGACCCGGCCACCGCCGACGGCCCCGTCGCCGTCATGCAGGGCGTCCTGGAGCGCAAGACCCCGCTCTTCGGCATCTGCTTCGGCAACCAGATCCTCGGCCGTGCGCTCGGCTTCGGCACCTACAAGCTGAAGTACGGCCACCGCGGCATCAACCAGCCGGTGCAGGACCGCACCACCGGCAAGGTCGAGGTCACCGCGCACAACCACGGCTTCGCCGTCGACGCGCCCCTCGACAAGGTCTCCGAGACCCCCTACGGCCGCGCCGAGGTCTCGCACGTCTGCCTGAACGACCAGGTCGTCGAAGGCCTCCAGCTGCTCGACCAGCCGGCCTTCTCCGTCCAGTACCACCCCGAAGCCGCAGCGGGTCCGCACGACGCCGCCTACCTCTTCGACCGCTTCGTATCCCTGATGGAGGCCGAGCGTGCCTAAGCGCACCGATATCCAGTCCGTCCTGGTCATCGGCTCCGGCCCGATCGTCATCGGCCAGGCCGCCGAGTTCGACTACTCCGGTACCCAGGCCTGCCGCATCCTCAAGGCCGAGGGCCTGCGGGTGATCCTGGTGAACTCCAACCCGGCGACGATCATGACCGACCCGGAGATCGCCGACGCCACGTACGTCGAGCCGATCACCCCCGAGTTCGTCGAGAAGATCATCGCGAAGGAGCGCCCCGACGCGCTGCTCCCCACCCTCGGCGGCCAGACCGCGCTCAACACCGCGATCTCCATGCACGAGCAGGGTGTGCTGGAGAAGTACGGCGTCGAGCTCATCGGCGCCAACGTCGAGGCCATCAACAAGGGCGAGGACCGCGACCTCTTCAAGGGCGTCGTCGAGGCCGTCAAGGCCAAGATCGGGTACGGCGAGTCCGCCCGCTCGGTGATCTGCCACTCGATGGAGGACGTCCTCGCCGGCGTCGAGACCCTCGGCGGCTACCCCGTCGTCGTGCGCCCCTCCTTCACCATGGGCGGCGCCGGTTCCGGCTTCGCCCACGACGAGGAAGAACTGCGCCGCATCGCCGGCCAGGGCCTCACGCTCTCCCCGACCACCGAGGTGCTCCTGGAGGAGTCCATCCTCGGCTGGAAGGAGTACGAGCTCGAGCTGATGCGCGACACCAAGGACAACGTGGTCGTCGTCTGCTCCATCGAGAACTTCGACCCGATGGGCGTCCACACCGGCGACTCGATCACCGTCGCCCCGGCCATGACGCTGACCGACCGCGAGTACCAGCGGCTGCGCGACATCGGCATCGCGATCATCCGCGAGGTCGGCGTCGACACCGGCGGCTGCAACATCCAGTTCGCGATCGACCCGGTCGACGGCCGCGTCATCGTCATCGAGATGAACCCGCGCGTCTCGCGCTCCTCGGCGCTCGCCTCGAAGGCGACCGGCTTCCCGATCGCCAAGATCGCCGCCAAGCTGGCCATCGGCTACACGCTCGACGAGGTCCCCAACGACATCACCGAGAAGACGCCGGCCTCCTTCGAGCCGACCCTCGACTACGTCGTCGTCAAGGCCCCCCGCTTCGCGTTCGAGAAGTTCCCGGCCGCCGACGCCACCCTCACCACCACCATGAAGTCGGTGGGCGAGGCCATGGCCATCGGCCGCAACTTCACCGAGGCGCTCCAGAAGGCCCTGCGCTCCCTGGAGAAGAAGGGCTCGCAGTTCACCTTCGTCGGCGAGCCCGGCGACAAGGACGAGCTGCTGGCCACCGCCGTCCGCCCGACCGACGGCCGCATCAACACCGTGATGCAGGCCATCCGCGCCGGCGCCACCCAGGAGGAGGTCTTCGAGTCCACGAAGATCGACCCCTGGTTCGTCGACCAGCTCTTCCTCATCAAGGAGATCGCGGACGACCTGGCCGCCGCCGACAAGCTCCATCCCGAGCTGCTCGCGGAGGCCAAGCGCCACGGCTTCTCCGACGCCCAGATCGCCGAGATCCGCGGCCTGCGCGAGGACGTCGTCCGCGAGGTGCGCCACGCGCTCGGCGTCCGCCCGGTCTACAAGACGGTCGACACCTGCGCCGCCGAGTTCGCCGCGAAGACCCCGTACTTCTACTCGTCCTACGACGAGGAGAGCGAGGTCGCCCCGCGCGAGAAGCCCGCGGTCATCATCCTGGGCTCCGGTCCGAACCGCATCGGCCAGGGCATCGAGTTCGACTACTCCTGCGTCCACGCCTCCTTCGCGCTCAGCGACGCCGGCTACGAGACCGTGATGGTCAACTGCAACCCCGAGACCGTCTCGACGGACTACGACACCTCCGACCGCCTGTACTTCGAGCCGCTGACGCTCGAGGACGTGCTGGAGATCGTCCACGCCGAGACGCTGGCAGGCCCGATCGCCGGCGTCATCGTCCAGCTCGGCGGCCAGACCCCCCTCGGCCTCGCCCAGGCGCTCAAGGACAACGGCGTACCCGTCGTCGGCACCTCGCCCGAGGCCATCCACGCCGCCGAGGACCGCGGCGCCTTCGGCCAGGTCCTCGCCGACGCCGGACTGCCCGCCCCCAAGCACGGCACCGCCACCACCTTCACGGGCGCGAAGGCCATCGCCGACGAGATCGGCTACCCGGTCCTGGTGCGCCCCTCGTACGTGCTCGGCGGCCGCGGCATGGAGATCGTCTACGACGAGGCCCGGCTGGAGGCGTACATCGCCGAGTCCACCGAGATCTCCCCGACCCGCCCCGTGCTGGTCGACCGCTTCCTCGACGACGCCATCGAGATCGACGTGGACGCCCTCTACGACGGCACCGAGCTCTACCTCGGCGGCGTCATGGAGCACATCGAGGAAGCCGGCATCCACTCCGGCGACTCGGCCTGCGCCCTTCCCCCGATCACCCTCGGCGGGTTCGACATCAAGCGCCTGCGCGCCTCCACCGAGGCCATCGCCAAGGGCGTCGGCGTACGCGGCCTGATCAACATCCAGTTCGCGATGGCCGGCGACATCCTCTACGTCCTGGAGGCCAACCCGCGCGCCTCCCGGACCGTGCCCTTCACCTCGAAGGCGACCGCCGTCCCGCTCGCCAAGGCCGCCGCCCGCATCTCGCTCGGCACCACCATCGCCGAGCTGCGCGCCGAAGGCCTGCTCCCGAAGACCGGCGACGGCGGCACCCTGCCGATCGACGCGCCGATCTCCGTCAAGGAGGCCGTCATGCCGTGGTCGCGCTTCCGCGACATCCACGGCCGCGGCGTGGACACCGTCCTCGGCCCGGAGATGCGCTCCACCGGCGAGGTCATGGGCATCGACGCCGTCTTCGGCACGGCGTACGCCAAGTCGCAGGCCGGCGCCTACGGCCCGCTGCCCACCAAGGGCCGCGCCTTCATCTCCGTCGCCAACCGCGACAAGCGCTCGATGATCTTCCCGGCGCGCGAGCTCGTCGCCCACGGCTTCGAGCTGCTCGCCACCTCCGGCACCGCCGAGGTGCTGCGCCGCAACGGCATCAACGCCACCGTGGTGCGCAAGCTCAGCGAGGGCGAGGGCCCGAACGGCGAGAAGACCATCGTCCAGCTCATCCACGACGGCCAGGTCGACCTGATCGTCAACACGCCGTACGGCACCGGCGGCCGCCTCGACGGCTACGAGATCCGCACGGCGGCCGTGGCGCGCAGCGTCCCGTGCCTGACCACGGTCCAGGCACTCGCCGCGGCCGTCCAGGGCATCGAGGCGCTGGGCCACGGCGACGTGGGCGTCCGCTCCCTCCAGGAGCACGCGGAGCACCTGACCGCGGCCCGCGACTAACAGCCCGTACGAAAGGGGGGCACCGGCGACAGCGACCGGTGTCCCCCTTTCTTGAGCGCCAAAGGGATATTCCGGACGATGTACAAACTGTTCTTCAACCTGGTCTTCAAGCGGATGGACCCGGAACGGGCCCACTACACGGCCTTCCGCTGGATCCGCCTCGCCGCCCGCACCCCCGTGCTGCGCACCTTCGTCGCCGCGGCCCTCGCCCCTCGCTACAAGGAACTGCGCACCGAGGCCCTCGGACTGCGGATGCACGGCCCCTTCGGGCTCGCGGCCGGCTTCGACAAGAACGCCGTCGCCATCGACGGCATGTCGATGCTCGGCTTCGACCACGTCGAGATCGGCACCGTCACCGCCCAGGCCCAGCCCGGCAACCCGAAGAAGCGCCTCTTCCGGCTCGTGCCGGACCGTGCGCTGATCAACCGGATGGGCTTCAACAACGAGGGCTCGGCGGCCGTCGCGGAGCGCCTGGCGACCCGTACGCCGGTCTTCAAGACCGTCGTCGGCGTCAACATCGGCAAGACCAAGGCCGTACCCGAGGAGGACGCGGTGGCGGACTACGTCGCCTCGACCGAGCGCCTCGCCCGGCACGCCGACTACCTGGTCGTGAACGTCTCCTCGCCGAACACCCCGGGCCTGCGCAACCTCCAGGCGACACAGTCCCTGCGCCCGCTGCTGTCGGCCGTCCGCGAGGCCGCGGACCGGGTCGTGTCCGACCGCCGGGTCCCGCTGCTGGTCAAGATCGCCCCGGACCTGGCCGACGAGGACGTCGACGCGGTCGCGGACCTGGCCCTGGAGCTCGGCCTGGACGGCATCATCGCGACGAACACCACGATCGCCCGCGAGGGCCTCGGCCTGACCTCCTCCCCGGAGCTGGTCAAGGAGACGGGCGGCCTGTCCGGCGCCCCGGTCAAGGAACGCTCGCTGGAGGTCCTGCGCCGCCTGTACGCCCGCGTGGGGGACCGGCTGGTCCTCGTCGGCGTCGGGGGCATCGAGAACGCCGAGGACGCCTGGCAGCGGATCCTGGCCGGCGCGACGCTGATCCAGGGCTACAGCGCCTTCATCTACGAGGGCCCGTTCTACGCCCGCGCCATCCACAAGGGCCTGGCGGCGCGCCTGGCCAACAGCCCCTACGCGACGCTCGCCGATGCGGTGGGCGCCGAGACCCGAAAGGCCGCGAAGTGAGCACTGTGACCCCGTTCGGCACCCGACTGCGCGAGGCGATGGACTCCCGCGGCCCCCTGTGCGTGGGCATCGACCCGCACGCGGCGCTGCTGGCGCAGTGGGGCCTGGCCGACGACGTGGCGAGCCTGGAGCGCTTCTCCCGCACGGTCGTCGAGGCGCTGGCGGAGTCGGTGGCGGTCTTCAAGCCGCAGGCCGCGTTCTTCGAGCGGTTCGGCTCGCGGGGCGTCGCCGTGCTGGAGCAGACCGTCGCGGACGCCCGTTCCGCGGGCGCGCTGGTCGTCATGGACGCGAAGCGGGGCGACATCGGCTCGACGATGGCGGCGTACGCCGCGGCCTTCCTCGACCCGGCCTCCCCGCTCTTCTCCGACGCGCTGACCGTGTCCCCGTACCTGGGCTACGGCTCGCTGGAGCCCGCGGTGGCGCTGGCGCGGGAGTCGGGGGCGGGGCTCTTCGTGCTGGCCCTGACCTCGAACCCGGAAGGGGCCGAGGTCCAGCGGGCGCTGCGCGCGGACGGCCGCTCGGTCGGGGCGACGATGCTGGCGCACCTGGCGGCGGAGAACGAGGGCGCCGAGCCCATGGGCTCCTTCGGGGCCGTGGTCGGTGCCACGCTGGGCGACCTGTCCTCCTTCGACCTGGACATCAACGGGCCTCTGCTGGCGCCGGGGATCGGGGCGCAGGGGGCGACGGCGGCGGACCTGCCGGCGGTGTTCGGCAAGGCCGTGCGCAACGTCGTGCCGAACGTGTCGCGGGGCGTGCTGAAGCACGGGCCGGACGTCGCCGCCCTCCGCGCCGCCGCGGCGGCCTTCGCGGACGAGATCCGCGCGGCGGTGTCCGCGTAGTCGGGGGCTTTTCGGCCTCTGCGCGCGGTGACGTGCGTCACTCCGGGGGCCCGTCGGACAGGAACGTCGGAAGGTTTGACGAAATTCGAACGTCTTTCACCGGACAAAACGGGGGTATTTTGTCCGTGATGTACGGTTCAGTGGAGGCTGACCAGGACTTTTCGTCCGTTCTCGCTGACTGGAGCGGCCGTGGCCGCTAGTCTCCGAGCAGAGTGAACGAGCAGCGAACGAGCAATACCGCTGTTCGGGAGCTTGCCAGGTGGGGTGCCCTCGGGTTGCCCACCGGTCCGTATCCGACAGTTCGACATCCGAGGTGACGTAGGCGTGGCTCTTCCGCCCCTTACCCCTGAACAGCGCGCAGCCGCGCTCGAAAAGGCCGCCGCGGCTCGCCGGGAGCGGGCCGAGGTGAAGAATCGACTCAAGCACTCCGGCGCCTCCCTGCAGGAGGTCATCAAGACGGGCCAGGAGAACGACGTCATCGGCAAGATGAAGGTCTCCGCCCTGCTGGAGTCCCTGCCTGGCGTGGGCAAGGTGCGCGCCAAGCAGATCATGGAGCGCCTCGGCATCTCCGAGTCCCGGCGTGTTCGAGGTCTCGGCTCCAACCAGATCGCCTCTCTGGAGCGTGAGTTCGGCACTCCTGCCGGCTGACGCGCCGCCCTAAGTCCTTCCGGCGTTCTCAGGCAGTCTCTGGAACCTGGATAATCGCTCTATGGCAGCAGAGGTTCGTCCGCGGCTGACCGTGCTCTCCGGCCCCTCGGGGGTCGGCAAGAGCACGGTCGTCGCGCATATGCGCAAGGTCCACCCCGAGGTCTGGCTCTCGGTGTCGGCCACCACCCGCAAGCCGCGGCCCGGTGAGCGACACGGAGTCCAGTACTTCTTCGTCAACGACGACGAGTTCGACAAGCTGATCGCCAACGGCGAGCTGCTGGAGTGGGCCGAGTTCGCGGGCAACCGCTACGGCACACCGCGCGGCGCGGTGCTGGAGCGCCTGGACAACGGCGAGCCGGTACTGCTGGAGATCGACCTCCAGGGCGCACGGCTCGTCCGCGAGTCGATGCCCGACGCCCAGCTGGTCTTCCTGGCTCCGCCGAGCTGGGACGAGCTGGTCCGCCGGCTGACCGGGCGGGGCACCGAATCGGCCGAGGTCATCGAGCGCAGGCTCGAGACGGCGAAGGTCGAACTCGCTGCCGAATCCGAGTTCGACTCCACCCTTGTCAACACCTCCGTCGAGGATGTAGCCCGTGAGCTGCTAGCCTTGATGAACGTTGTCTGATCGTCGGTCGGTGTTCCTGAGCCGATCAGTACCCGGTCGTTACGATCTTTCCCCCATCTTCGGAAGGTAGAGCGTGTCCTCTTCCATTACTGCGCCCGAGGGCATCATCAACCCGCCGATCGACGAGCTGCTCGAGGCCACGGACTCGAAGTACAGCCTCGTGATCTACGCGGCCAAGCGCGCGCGTCAGATCAACGCGTACTACTCGCAGCTCGGTGAGGGCCTGCTCGAGTACGTCGGCCCGCTGGTGGACACCCACGTCCACGAGAAGCCGCTTTCGATCGCGCTGCGCGAGATCAACGCGGGTCTGCTGACCTCCGAGGCCATCGAGGCCCCGGCCCAGTAGGGCACCGAGAATCCTTTTTCACCACAGGCCCGGCAGAACGTCTGCCGGGCCTGTGGTGTGTCATGGGTACTGTCGGGCTCGTTCGTCGAGCTTGTCGCGCCGGTTGAAGGGAATGTGTGCGGAATGGGTAAGCCCAAGGTCGTGCTGGGGGTGAGCGGCGGGATCGCCGCCTACAAGGCGTGCGAGCTGCTGCGCCGGCTGACCGAGTCGGGGCACGAGGTCCGGGTGGTGCCCACCGCGGCGTCCCTGAACTTCGTCGGCGAGGCCACCTGGGCCGCGCTGTCCGGGAACCCGGCCTCCACCGAGGTCTGGGAGACCGTCCACGAGGTGCCGCACGTGCGCATCGGGCAGGCCGCCGACCTCGTCGTGGTCGCCCCGGCCACCGCCGACATGCTGGCCAAGGCCGCCCACGGGCTTGCCGACGACCTGCTCACCAACACCTTGCTCACCGCCCGCTGCCCGGTGGTCTTCGCGCCCGCCATGCACACCGAGATGTGGGAGCACCCGGCCACCCAGGAGAACGTCGCCACGCTGCGGCGGCGCGGGGCAGTGGTCATCGAGCCCGCCGTGGGCCGGCTGACCGGCAAGGACACCGGCAAGGGCCGGCTGCCCGACCCCGAGGAGATCTTCGAGGTGTGCCGGAGCGTCCTGGCCCGCGGGGCGGGCGGGCCGGACCTCGCCGGACGGCACGTGGTGATCAGCGCGGGCGGTACCCGCGAGCCCCTGGACCCGGTCCGCTTCCTCGGCAACCGCTCCTCCGGCAAGCAGGGGTACGCCCTCGCCCGCACCGCCGTCGCGCGCGGAGCCCGGGTCACCCTCGTCGCGGCCAACACCGCGCTGGCCGACCCGGCCGGGGTGGACGTCGTGCGCGTGGGGACGGCCGTGCAGCTGCGGGAGGCGGTCCTCAAGGCGGCGGCGGACGCCGACGCCGTGGTGATGGCCGCCGCCGTGGCCGACTTCCGGCCCGCCGAGTACGCGAGCGGGAAGATCAAGAAGAAGGACGGCCTGGAACCGGCGCCGGTCGCCCTCGTGCGCAACCCCGACGTCCTCGCCGAGATCTCCGCGGACCGGGCCCGGGAGGGGCAGGTCGTCGTGGGCTTCGCCGCCGAAACCGACGACGTCCTGGCCAACGGCCGGGCCAAGCTCCGGCGCAAGGGCTGTGACCTCCTCGTCGTCAATGAGGTGGGCGAAACCAAGACCTTCGGTTCGGAGGAGAACGAGGCTGTGATCCTCGCCTCCGACGGCTCGGAGACCGCGGTCCCCTACGGTCCGAAGGAAGCCCTCGCGGAGCTGGTGTGGGACCAGGTGGGAGCCCGCCTGTCGGCGCGACGCGCCTGACACGCTTCCCTTCTCCTCGCCACGTCCGTACGCCAGAATGGAGTGCCGCAGGTCACACGGCTCCCATAAGGCGAGACGGGTGGACCGGCGAACGGTGGCAACCGATAAACTGCAGTCGGAACGTGATCAGGCGCAGCCTCTGGTGTGGTTCCAACAAATGATCAGCCAGCAGCCGCTGCAACCCCAGGGAGCGTTGTGTCCCGTCGTCTGTTCACCTCGGAGTCCGTCACCGAGGGCCACCCTGACAAGATCGCTGACCAGATCAGCGACACGATCCTCGACGCGCTCCTCACCGAGGACCCCACTTCGCGTGTCGCGGTGGAGACCCTCATCACCACGGGTCTCGTGCACATCGCGGGAGAGGTGACGACGAAGGCCTACGCGCCGATCGCGCAGCTCGTCCGCGACAAGATCCTCGAGATCGGCTACGACTCCTCGAAGAAGGGCTTCGACGGCGCCTCCTGCGGGGTCTCGGTGTCCATCGGCGCGCAGTCCCCGGACATCGCGCAGGGTGTCGACACCGCCTACGAGAAGCGGGTCGAGGGTGACGAGGACGAGCTCGACAAGCAGGGCGCCGGCGACCAGGGCCTGATGTTCGGCTACGCCTGCGACGAGACGCCCGAGCTGATGCCGCTGCCGATCCACCTCGCGCACCGGCTCTCGCGCCGCCTGTCCGAGGTCCGCAAGAACGGGACCATCCCGTACCTGCGCCCCGACGGCAAGACCCAGGTCACCATCGAGTACGACGGGGACAAGGCCGTCCGCCTGGACACCGTGGTCGTCTCCTCGCAGCACGCCTCCGACATCGACCTGGACTCGCTGCTCGCTCCCGACATCCGCGAGTTCGTCGTCGAGCACGTGCTGGCCCAGCTCATCGAGGACGGCATCAAGCTGGACACCGAGGGCTACCGGCTGCTGGTCAACCCGACCGGCCGCTTCGAGATCGGCGGCCCGATGGGCGACGCCGGCCTGACCGGCCGCAAGATCATCATCGACACGTACGGCGGCATGGCCCGCCACGGCGGCGGCGCCTTCTCCGGCAAGGACCCGTCCAAGGTCGACCGCTCGGCCGCGTACGCGATGCGCTGGGTCGCCAAGAACGTCGTCGCCGCCGGCCTCGCCTCGCGCTGCGAGGTCCAGGTCGCCTACGCGATCGGCAAGGCCGAGCCCGTCGGCCTGTTCGTCGAGACCTTCGGCACCGCCAAGGTCGAGACCCAGAAGATCGAGGACGCCATCGGCGAGGTCTTCGACCTGCGCCCGGCCGCGATCATCCGCGACCTCGACCTGCTGCGCCCGATCTACGCCCAGACCGCCGCCTACGGCCACTTCGGCCGCGAGCTGCCGGACTTCACCTGGGAGCGCACCGACCGCGTGGACGCGCTGCGCGCGGCCGCCGGTCTGTAAGCGGCACCGTTCGTGACGGACGGCCCCGGACCCCGTGGTCCGGGGCCGTTCGCATGCCCGGCCTGTCGGTGGGGTTTGGTAAGAATGCTGGTGTGAGCAGCGCGAACGATTCCCCGCCGGAGCAGCTGGCGCTGATCCGGGAGATGGTCGCCGAGGCGAAGGCCAAGGCGCCCAAGGCGAAGCCGCGTACCTGGCGCGGGGCCGCCGTCGCCGAGGAACTGCCCGTTGCCCGCGTCCTCGTGAACAAGGGTGTGCTCCACCTCGACCGCCTCTTCGACTACGCCGTTCCCGCCGAACTCTCCGAAGCCGCCCAGCCCGGCGTGCGCGTCCGGGTCCGCTTCGGCGCCGGTTCCCACCGGGTGCACGGGGGGCGCCGCGAGGGGGGCGGGCTCATCGACGGATTCATCGTCGAGCGCTGTGCCGAGTCCGACTACAACGGGGCACTGGCCGCCCTCGCCCAGGTCGTCTCGCCCGAGGTGGTGCTGGGCCCGCGCATGCTGGCGCTCGCACGGGCCGTCGCCGACCGGTACGCCGGCAGCCTGGCCGACGTGCTCCAGCTCGCCCTGCCCGCGCGCAGCGCCCGCGCCGAGGCGAAGCCCTCACCCGATCCGCTGCCCCCGCCCGCCGCCCCCGATCCCGGCGGCTGGCAGCGGTACGGCTCCGGGCCCGCCTTCCTGCGCGCGCTGGCCACCGGAGGTTCCCCGCGGGCCGTCTGGACCGCCCTGCCCGGCCCCGGCTGGGCCGACGAGCTGGCCCGGGCGATGGCCGCCACGCTGGCCTCCGGACGCGGCGCCCTCGCCGTGGTCCCGGACGGGCGCACCGCCGCCCGCGTGGACGCGGCCCTCACCGCCCTGCTCGGCGAAGGGCGGCACGCGCTGCTGACCGCCGAGTCCGGGCCGGAGAAGCGCTACCGCCAGTGGCTCGCCGTGAGCCGGGGCTCGGTGCGGGCCGTCGTCGGCACCCGGGCGGCGATGTTCGCCCCCGTGCGCGACCTCGGGCTGGTCGCCGTCTGGGACGACGGGGACTCCAGCCACAGCGACGACCACGCCCCCTTCCCGCACGTCCGCGAGGTCCTGGAACTGCGCGCGGTCAGCGACGGCTGCGGGTTCCTCGCCGGGAGCACGAGCTGCACGGTGGAGGCCGCCCAGCTGGTCGAGTCCGGGTGGGCGCGGCCGCTGGCCGCCGACCGGGAGACGGTGCGGCAGTGCGCCCCGCGGATCCGGACGGTGGGCGACGAACTGCTGGCCCGCGACGAGGCGGCCCGGGCCGCGCGCCTGCCGAGCCTGGCGTGGGAGACCGTACGGGAAGGGCTCAAGACCGGGCCCGTCCTGGTCCAGGTGCCGCGGCGCGGCTACGTGCCAAGGCTGGCGTGCGAGCGGTGCCGTACGCCGGCGCGGTGCACGGTCTGTGCCGGGCCGCTGGAGGCCCCCGACGAGCGGGACCTGCAGTGCGGGTGGTGCGGGCGGCCCGAACCGTCCTGGCACTGCGAGGAGTGCGGGTCCTTCCGGCTGCGGGCCCGGGTGGTCGGCGCGCGGCGGACGGCCGAGGAACTGGGGCGGGCGTTCCCGGCCGTGCCCGTACGGACCTCCGGACGCGACCACGTCCTGGACGAGGTGCCGGACCGGCCCGCGCTGGTGGTGAGCACCCCCGGGGCGGAACCCGTCGCGTCCGGCGCCGGGTACGCGGCGGCGCTGCTGCTCGACGGCTGGGCCATGCTGACCCGGCCCGACCTGCGGGCCGGGGAGGACGCGCTGCGGCGCTGGATCGCCGCCGCCTCGCTGGTACGGGGCGACGGGCAGGTCGTCGTGGTCGCCGAGCCGACGCTGCGGCCGGTGCAGGCGCTGGTGCGCTGGGACCCCGTGGGGCACGCGGTGCGGGAGCTCGCCGAGCGGGCCCAGCTCGGGTTCCCGCCGGTGTCCCGGATGGCGGCGGTGGCGGGGCGCGGTGAGGCGGTGGAGGCCTTCCTGGCCGGGGCCGGGCTGCCGGCCGATGCGGAGATCCTGGGGCCGGTGCCGCTGCCGGGGCGGCGGGGCGAGGCCAGTGCCGGGGAGCGGGCGCTGGTGCGGGTCCCGCCGGGCAGCGGCGCGGCCCTGGCGGCGGCGCTCAAGTCGGCGCAGGCGGCGCGCATGGCGCGGGGGGTTCCGGCGTCGGAGGCGGTCCGGGTACGCATCGACCCACCGGACATCGGCTGACGGGCCGGATGCGGGGCCCTGCGCGGGGCCCGTCCCCCACCCGCCCGTCCACCGGCCCGGGGCCGGTGGACGGCGCCGGTCCGGCATCCCCCAGGGCGGTCGTCCATTACGCCGGACGACCCCGGCGGGGCGCCTGTGGGGGCGCTCCGCCGGGGTCGGGGGGATCGGACTGGGGCCGTCGGGGGTCGGCGTCCCGGCGGCGGGCGGCGGTCAGCCGTTGCGGGGGCCCGGGAAGGCGGGGGAGCGGGGGGCCGCCACGGCCTGGGGCTCCTCGCGCAGGGGCTGCGGGGGCACCGAGCGGGCCGCCGGGATCGTGGGCAGCGGTCCCATGGTCCGGGTGGCCGTCCCCTCGGCCGGCGCCTCCGCGGACTCGGCGGCCTGCGCGCGCCGGGCACCGTAACGCCGGTGCACGGCCTGCTTGGTGACACCCAGCGCCGAGCCGACCGCGTCCCAGGAGAAGCCGAGCGAGCGGTCGAAGTCCACCGCGGCGGTGACCAGGGTCTCGACGCTGTCCCGCAGCTCCTGGGCGAGGCGGACGGTGGGCGCGGGCGCCCGGCCGTAGACGACGAAGCCCGTGGAGGGTCCGGAGCGGCGGGGGCGGTACACATTGCCCAGCTGGGCGGTGAGCGTACGCAGGGCATCCACCTGCCGGCGAACCCGCTCGATGTCCCGCACCAGCAGGTGCAGGCTGGCCCGGGCTTGGGCGTCGTGGGTGGCGTGGTCGGCCATGAAGAAGCCTCTCGAACCGGTGCTGAAGGGCGGAGCGGGCCGCAGAAACCGTTCGCGACGCGGCCCGTTTTGGTCAATCTCTCTTGACCAACGCGCCACCTGGCGCCCAGGTCACGCTCTGGGGGCGTGTCGGCATATGCGAGAGGCGCGTGTGTGTGCGTACGCCCCCTTCCGGTCACGGGTGGGGTGCCCGGCCCACGCCCCATAGACTGGTGCGCTGCTGACAGCCGAGATAGCGAGGTAGGACCCCAGTGAAGCTCGTCTTCGCAGGCACCCCCGAGGTCGCCGTGCCCGCCCTGGACGCCCTCATCGCCTCCGGGCGGCACGAGGTCGCGGCCGTCGTCACCCGGCCCGACGCACCCGCGGGACGCGGGCGCCGGCTCGTCGCCAGCCCCGTCGCCGAGCGGGCCGAGGAGGAGGGGATCGAGGTGCTCAAGCCCACCCGCCCCCGCGACCCCGAATTCCAGGCCCGGCTGCGCGAGATCGACCCGGACTGCTGCCCGGTCGTCGCCTATGGGGCGCTGATCCCCAAGAGCGCCATCGAGATCCCCCGGCACGGGTGGGTCAACCTGCACTTCTCGCTGCTGCCCGCCTGGCGCGGCGCCGCACCCGTACAGCACTCGATCATGGCGGGGGACCAGGTCACCGGCGCCTCCACGTTCCGGATCGAGGAAGGGCTCGACTCCGGACCGGTCTACGGGATCCTCACCGAGGAGATCCGGCCGACCGACACCAGCGGCGACCTGCTCACCCGGCTTGCCTTCGCCGGCGCCGGACTGCTGGCCGCCACCATGGACGGCATCGAGGACGGCACGCTGCGGGCCGTCGAGCAGCCCGTCGACGGCATCTCGCTGGCGCCCAAGATCACCGTGGAGGACGCCCGGATCGACTGGACGGCCCCCGCGATGCGCGCCGACCGCGTGGTGCGCGGCTGCACCCCGGCGCCGGGCGCGTGGACCGTCTTCCGCGGGGAGCGGCTCAAGCTGATCTCCCTCGGCCTCGTGCACGACCGTACGGACCTTGCGCCCGGCGTGCTGGCCCCTGCCAAGAACAACGTCTACGTGGGCACCGGCTCGCACGCCGTGGAACTGCTCTGGGTCCAGCCCCAGGGCAAGAAGCCGATGCGCGGTGCCGACTGGGCCCGCGGGGTGCGGATCGCTCCCGGCGAGCGCCTCGGCGGCGCCGACGTAGGCTGAATCCAGCCCGATCCGTCCCCCGAGCCCCACCCGGGCGCGCCCGCTGCCGCGACCGGCCGCCGGCGCCTCGATCCCCTGCACCTCGTACATCCGGAGCACCTTTCACGTGAGCGAACAGCCCCGTCGCCGTCCCGCCGCAGGCGCGGGCGGCAGGCAGAACAAGCCGGCCAAGCCCTACCGGCGGCCGCAGAAGGACCCCGTCCGGATGCTGGCCTTCGAGGTGCTGAGGGCGGTGGACGAGCGCGACGCCTACGCCAACCTCGTGCTGCCGCCCCTGCTGCGCAAGGCCCGCCAGGACGAGAGCTTCCAGGCGCGGGACGCGGCGCTGGCCACCGAGCTCGTCTACGGGACGCTGCGCCGGCAGGGCACCTACGACGCGGTCATCAAGGCCTGCATCGACCGCCCGCTGCGGGAGGTCGACCCGCCGGTCCTGGACGTGCTCTCGCTCGGCGCGCACCAGCTGCTGGGGACCCGCATCCCCACGCACGCGGCCGTGTCGGCGAGCGTGGAGCTGGCCAGGGTGGTGCTCGGGGACGGGCGCGCGAAGTTCGTGAACGCCGTGCTGCGCAAGATCGCCGCGCACGACCTGGACGGCTGGCTGGAGCGGGTCGCACCGCCGTACGAGGACGACGCCGAGGAGCACCTCGCGGTGTACCACTCCCACCCGCGGTGGGTCGTCAGCGCCCTGTGGGACGCGCTGGGCGGCGGTCGCGCCGGGATCGAGGACCTGCTGGAGGCCGACAACGAGCGGCCCGAGGTCACGCTGGTGGCGCGGCCGGGCCGGTCCACCCCGCAGGAGCTGCTGGAGGCGGTGGGCGAGGAGTCGGCGCTGCCCGGACGCTGGTCCCCGTACGCGGTGCGGATGGCCGAGGGCGGTGAGCCGGGAGCACTGGAGGCCGTGCGCGAGGGGCGCGCCGGTGTCCAGGACGAGGGCAGCCAGCTGGTGGCGA
Source organism: Streptomyces sp. NPDC048349 (assembly GCF_040651925.1). NCBI lineage: Bacteria > Bacillati > Actinomycetota > Actinomycetes > Kitasatosporales > Streptomycetaceae > Streptomyces > Streptomyces sp. NPDC048349. The sequence continues at coordinate 22,829 of NZ_JBEZLA010000028.1, forward strand.
TGGCCCTGGCGGCGGTACCGGTCGAAGGCCGCGACGAGCGCTGGCTGGACGGCTGCGCGGGCCCCGGCGGCAAGGCGGCGCTGCTCGCGGCCCTGGCGGCGCAGCGGGGCGCGTTCCTGCTGGCCTCCGAGAAGCAGCCGCACCGGGCACGCCTGGTGGAGCGCGCGCTGGCGGGTAACCCCGGTCCGTACCAGGTCATCGCGGCGGACGGCACCCGGCCGCCGTGGCTGCCCGGTTCCTTCGACCGGGTCCTGATGGACGTCCCGTGCTCCGGTCTGGGCGCGCTGCGCCGCCGCCCGGAGGCCCGGTGGCGGCGCCGCCCGGAGGACCTGGAGGGCTTCGCGCCGCTCCAGCGGGCGCTGCTGCGGGAGGCGCTGTCGGCGGTGCGCGTGGGCGGCGTCGTGGGCTACGCGACGTGCTCGCCGCACCTGGCGGAGACGCGGGTGGTCGTGGACGACGTCCTGAAGGGCCGCGGCGCCGGCGCGAACCCGGTGGCGGCCGAACTCGTCGACGCCAGGCCGTTCATGGGCGGCGTACCGGGCCTGGGCGACGGCCCGGACGTCCAGCTGTGGCCGCACCTGCACGGCACGGACGCGATGTACCTGGCGCTGCTGAGGCGCACGGCGTAGGGGCGGGCCCCGCGCCCCGGGCGGAAGTCGCCTCGGGGTGCCGCCCCGGCCGTTCAGCGGGCATGGATGTCATGGACAGAACCGTGCCGAGGTGACCTCGCAGGACGACTGACATCTTCTCCGTGATCACTCCAGCTGCGCTACACGGCATGCGAGTTACGGGGTCGTGGCCGGAACCGTGTGGGGGCATGGCACGCTTGGGGCATGGCCGCTCAGATTTCTCCCAGCATCCTGTCCGCCGACTTCGCCCGACTCGCCGAGGAGGCGAAGGCGGTCGAGGGGGCCGACTGGCTGCACGTCGACGTGATGGACAACCACTTCGTCCCCAACCTCACCCTCGGGGTGCCGGTCGTGGAGTCCCTGAGCAGGGCCACGGACATCCCGCTGGACCTCCACCTGATGATCGAGAACCCGGACCGCTGGGCGCCGCAGTACGTCGAGGCCGGGGCCGGGTCGGTCACCTTCCACGCCGAGGCCGCGGCGGCACCGGTGCGCCTCGCCCGCGAGATCCGGGCGAAGGGCGCGCGGGCGTCCATGGCGCTCAAGCCCGCCACGCCGATCGAACAGTACGAAGACCTGCTCCCCGAGCTCGACATGCTGCTGATCATGACGGTCGAGCCGGGCTTCGGCGGCCAGCCCTTTCTGGACATCATGCTCCCCAAGATCCGCCGGACCCGGGAGCTGATCGCCAAGCACGGACTGGAGCTGTGGCTCCAGGTCGACGGCGGGGTCTCGGCCTCGACCATCGAGCGCTGCGCCGAGGCGGGCGCGGACGTGTTCGTCGCGGGCAGCGCGGTCTACGGCGCGGTCGATCCGTCCGCCGCCGTACGCACGCTGCGTGAGCAGGCGGACGCGGCGATCGCCGTGGCGCCGTGGGCGTGCGACCACTGAGCCGAGCGCTGGTGGACGGCTCGGTGAACGGGTGCTGTCCAGGCTGATCAACGGCCGTCGGATCTGACAGGATGAACGGCGAGTCGAGAGTGTGAACACGAGAGTGTGAACAGCAGTGAGGAGAACGCGGTGTCTGCAATGTCGGCGGGACGGTCAGCCCTGCGGATGGGACCCGCGGAGCTGGTGCAGGCGGCGGCCATGGCGCGCCGTTTCTACCTCGAGGGCAAGTCCAAGATCCAGATCGCCGAGGAGTTCGGCGTGAGCCGCTTCAAGGTGGCCCGGGTCCTGGAGACCGCCCTCGAACGCGACCTCGTACGGATCGAGATCCGGGTGCCGGCGGAACTGGACGCGGAGCGGTCGGACGCGCTCCGGGCCCGCTACGGACTGCGGCACGCCGTCGTCGTGGAGTCGCCCGCCGACGCCACCGAGGACGCGCCCGATCCGGAGAACCTGGGCGCGGTCGCCGCCGATCTGCTGGGCGAGCTGGTCAACGAGGGCGACGTGCTGGGCCTGGCGTGGGGCCGGTCGACCATTCACATGGCCGCCTCCCTGCACCGGCTGCCGCCCTGCACCGTGGTCCAGCTGACCGGTGTGTACGACGCGGGGACCGCCGAGCGCGGGTCCGTGGAGGCCGTACGGCGGGCCGCGCAGGTCTCGGGCGGCGACGCCCACCCCATCTACGCGCCGATGCTGCTGCCCGACCCGGCGACCGCGGCCGCCCTGCGCAGCCAGACCGGGATCGCCCGCGCCTTCGAGTACTTCGACAAGGTGACCGTCGCGGCCGTCTCCATCGGGTCCTGGGAGCCGGGCATCTCGACCGTCCACGACATGCTGACGGACGAGGAGCGGGCGCACTACGCCTCGCTGGGCGTGGCGGCCGAGATGTCCGCGCACCTGTTCGACTCCGAGGGGCGCCGGGTCGGCCGCGACCTCGGCGAGCGGTGCATCACCGTCGAAGCCGACCGGCTCCGGAGGATCCCCGAGGTCGTGGCGATCGCCGGCGGGCTGCGCAAGGCCTCGGCGATCGGAGCGGTGCTGCGCTCGGGGCTGGTGACCAGCCTGGTCACCGACACGGCGGTCGCCGACTACCTGCTGACCGAGTCGGCCCCGGGGCTGCGTCCGGCGCTCGAGCGGGCGGACCCGGACGACCTGTAGGCGCTGCCGGTGCGGATGGTGCCGGAATTGAGATCCGAACGGCGGACCGCGCGGCGGCCTGCTGGGCGCATACTGGTGACAATGACAAAGTCAGCAGTACCTCGCCGCCATTTGCCGTCCAGCCCGTTCAAGGCCCCCGTGGAACAGCCCATCCGGCAGTTCAGCGTCGGCGACCGGGTTTCCCACGACGAGCACGGCCTCGGCCGTGTCGTCGGAATCGAGGAGGGGATCGCTGTTCTCGTCGACTTCGGTTCGGTCCAGAAACGGGTCCTGAGTCCGTACACCAAGATGTCCGCGCTCTGAAACCCTAGGGCGATTCGCGAGCGAATCGGATATTTGACACGATCGGTGCATGATCTTTCGGAACGTGCCCCGATCGCTGTTGCGTGTGCTGGGGGCCGTTTTCCTGTGCGCCGCACTGGTCGGTGGTGCGGTGGGGTGCGGCGGGAAGGATGCCGCGCCGCCTGCCGCGGCCAGTTCCGCCGCCGCGTCTTCGAGTGCCGCACCCAGTCCCGCTCCCGGGTGGGCGAAGGGGATGGCGTCCGTACGGGCCGACGCCCTGCCGCAGCAGGCCCGGGACGTGCTCGCGCTCATCGACAAGGGCGGGCCGTACCCGTACCGGCAGGACGGGGCGGTCTTCGGGAACTTCGAGAAGATCCTGCCCCGGCAGAAGCGCGGCTATTACCACGAGTTCACGGTGAGGACGCCGGGGGAGCGGGACCGCGGGGCCCGGCGGATCGTGACGGGCGAGGGCGGGGAGTTCTTCTACACGGACGACCACTACCAGACCTTCAAGGCGGTTCTCCGATGACCCTGGACCCGCAGCCGCTGGCCCCTGCGCTCGCCGCCGCCGAGAAGGCGGGCTGGACGATCCTGCGGCTGGATCTGGACGGCGTACGCGGCAAGGCCGAGTTGATGCGCCGCTGCGGGGACGCGGTGCGGGTGCCCGAGTGGTTCGGCGGGAACTGGGACGCGCTCGCGGACGCGCTGCGGGACCTGTCGTGGCTGCCGCAGGCCGGGCGGCTGGTCGCCGTCACCTCCTGGCAGGGCCTTGCGGGGGCGCGGCCGCGGGACTGGGAGGTCCTGGTGGAGGTCCTGGAGGAAGCCGTGGACTTCTGGCGGGAGCGGGGGGACGGGCCGGTGCTGAGGGTTCTGCTTGCGGAGTCGGGGGCCGCGGGGGCTCCGGGCGCCGGGCGTCGGCAGGGCTGAAGGATCGGGGCTCCGCCCCGGACCCCGCGCCTCAAACGCCGGCGGGGCTGGAAGTGTGCCGCTCGGGCTGGAGGGGCGGTGAAGGGGACAAGGGGGCCTTGTCCCCTTCGGGGGTCAGGTCGTTGGGGTCTTCGGGATCCACGGCGGGGTCTGGCCCCAGGACCAGACCGGGATCTTGGCCGCGTCCACCGGGGGCGGGTTGGGGCCCGAGTAGATCAGGGCCATGCGGGTGCCCCACTCGATGTAATAGGAGAACACCGCCCGGAACTCCGGGTCCGTCGGGAGGCCGACCTCGTCGGCCGTGTCCATGAGCAGGTCCACCCAGCGGCGGCGCTGCTTCTCGGTGATGGCACGGCCCAGGTGCTTGGTGGCCATGTGCTGGTGGCCGCCGTGGTGGGCGGAGTAGTCCGACGGGCCGCCGAAGACCTCCGACAGCCACACCGCGACGTGCTGCGGGTGCTCGGAGTCCATGCCGGCGAAGACCGGGGCCAGGACCTCGTCCCGCAGGGCGTGGGCGTAGAAGGCGTCGGTGAGGCGGTTCATCGCCTCCGCGCCGCCCATCCACTCGTAGATGGTGGGTGTCGTGCTCATGGCTACGCTGCGGCCTTTCCCGTTCCGGCGACGGACGTCACGAGGTAGTGCTGCATCTCCTCGATGGCCGTCACGTACGGCCGGATCGCACTGAAGAAGGCGGGGAAGTGCTCGCCCTTGCGGAAGCCGTTGAGGTGCGCGTCGACCGAGGTCCAACGGATGCGCAGGATGTAGCGCTCCTTCTCCTCCTCGCAGCGGGCCAGCTCGTAGTCGATGCACTCGGGCGAGGCGGCCAGGGACTCTGCCGCCCTGGTGTACGCGTCCTCGAAGGCCTGCTGGTCGTCCAATGCGATCCGGTAGCGGATGTATTCGACGGTGGTGGTCATGGTGCGTGCCCCTCCCTGGATGGTGGTCGTGGCCAGCCTTACGGGATCATGCGTGCCCGTGGGGGGATTGCGCTATTCGGACCCGGACTTCCTGGAGTCCGCGTCCTGTGCCACGTCCGGACCGTGCGAGCGGACCTGCTGGACCCTGTCCAGGGAATCGCGCAGCTCGGTCAGCCAGGTGTCGGTGTTGCGCCCCACCAGGCGGACGCACCAGGCGAGCGCGTCGGCCCGGCTGCGGGCCACGCCGCCGGCGACCAGGGTGTCGAGGACCTGGCGTTCGGACTGGCGCAGGCGGGTCATGACCGGGACCGCGAGGTGGGTGAAGAGGGTGGTCTCCTCGCCCACCCGCACGCCCCAGGCGACCTTGCGCCGGTAGAGCTCCTCGGCCTCGCGGGCCACCTCGATGCGCTGTTCGCGGGTGCGTTCGCGGAACGCCTTGACCGACTCGGTCGCCGGGACGGTGCCGATGACCGTGATCTCCTCGCGATCGGCCGTGACCGACACGAGGGACTCGTACACGTCCACCGGCAGGCGCTCGGCGAACCACGTGCGGAGCTGTTCGCTCTGTTCGGCTGTAATCATGTAATCAACATTGCATCCGGTCTCGTCGTGATCGCAAGGCCCGGGCGTTCGCTCTCAGCCCATCGACCGGTAGCGGTGGATGAGGGAGACCGCCATCGCGCCTTCGCCGACGCCCGACGCGACCCGCTTGACCGAGTGGGCGCGGACGTCGCCCGCGGCGAAGACGCCGGGCACGCTGGTCTCCAGCGGGTAGGGGGCGCGTTCCAGGCTCCACTCGGCCGGCAGTTCACCGCCGTTCGCGATCAGGTCCGAGCCGGTGAGGACGAAGCCGTACTCGTCGCGCTCGACGACGCCCGAGAGCCAGTCGGTGTGCGGGCGTGCGCCGATGAAGGTGAACATGAACCGGGCCGGGACGGCGGTGTCCTCGCCGGTGTCCGCGTCGTGGAGGGTCAGCCGCTCCAGGTGCTCCTCGCCGTCCAGGCGGATCACGGTCGTGCGCACCCGCACCTCGATGTTCGGGGTGCGGTCGATCTCGTCGATCAGGTAGCGGGACATGCTCGCGTCCAGGGAGGCCGCGCGGACCAGGATCGTGACGCGGGCCGCGTACTTGGCGAAGTGGACGGCGGCCTGGCCGGCCGAGTTGGCCCCGCCCACGATGAACACGTGCTGCGAGATGCAGGCCGAGCTCTCGGTGGTGGCCGCGCCGTAGTACAGCCCCGCGCCCTCGAAGCGGTCCGCGCCCGGGGCCTCGAGCCGGTTGTACGAGACCCCGGTGGCCAGCAGTACCGTCTCCGCGCTGATCTCCGTGCCGTCGGCCAGCGTCAGGATCTTCGCCGGGTCGTCGCGGGTCAGCGAGACGACCTCCACCGGGTGCAGGATCTCGGCGCCGAACCGGGAGGCCTGGATGGTGGCGCGGCGGGTCAGGTCGCCGCCCGAAAGGCCGGACGGGAAGCCGAGGTAGTTCTCGATGAGGCTGGAGGTGCCGGCCTGGCCGCCGGGTGCGCGGGCGTCCAGCATCAGCGTCGACAGGCCCTCGGAGGCCGCGTAGACCCCGGCCGCCAGACCCGCCGGGCCGGCGCCGACGATGACGCACTCGTAGTGCGGGCGGGAAGCGGTGGTCGCCAGCCCCAGGTGCTGGGCGAGCTGGGTGTCGGTCGGCGCCGAGAGCACCGCTCCGTCCGGGAAGCGGACGAGGGGCAGGGCGGCGTCGGGCTGGCCCGCGATCAGGGTCAGCGCCTCCGGGTCCCGCTCCACGTTGAGGAAGCGGAAGGGCTGGCCGTTGCGGGTGAAGAAGTCCCGCACGGCGTGGGTCCCCGGGGAGACCAGGTGCCCGGCGACGATGATCCCGTCGTACGCCGGCCGGTAGGTGGCCAGCCAGTCGGAGAGCAGGTCGTCCAGGACCGGGAAGAGCCTCTCGTGCGGCGGGTCCCACGGCTTGAGCAGGTAGTAGTCCAGCCGGACCCGGTTGATCGCGGTGATCGCCGCGTCGGTCTCCGCATAGGCGGTCAGCAGCACGCGGCGGGCGTCCGGGAAGCGGCTGACCGCCTCCAGCAGGAACTCGACGCCGGTGACGTCGGGCATCCGCTGGTCCACGAGGAACAGCGCCGGGTCGTGGCCGCGCTCGTCCAGGGAGTCCAGGATCTTCAGGGCGTCGGCGGCCGAGGAGGCGCCGAGCACCCGGTAGCGGTCTCCGTAGGCGCTGCGCAGGTCGCGGCGCACCGCGCGCAGCACCTGCGGGTCGTCGTCCACGGCCAGGATGACGGGCTTGCGGTTCTCCGCGCGCTCGGTCGCGGCGGCCGTCACGGCGGCGGCGCTCTCGGGGGCCGCGCTCACGCCGGGTCCAGCATCAGCTGGTCGGCGTAGCACCAGGCCCAGTCCTCGCCGGGCTCGTGGGACGCGGCGATGGGGTGCTCGGTCGTGCGGTAGTGCCGGGTGGCGTGACGGTTCTTCGAGGAGTCACAGCATCCGACGTGCCCGCAGCTGAGGCACATCCGCAGGTGCACCCAGCTGTCACCGGCGATGAGGCACTCCTCGCAGCCCTCGGTTCCGGGCTTCACCGGACGTATCCGATCGATGTGCGTGCACAACAGGTCCATCGTCATCGTCCCCGTCCCTCTCCTCGTGCTCACGCTCGTTCACCAACACAGCCGCACGCCCCTGATTCACGGCGCGTCCAGACCATAGATCGCGGCCCTCGTAATGGTTCAGTGATTCGGCCGAAGTCAGGTAGTCCTGAAGCTACTTCATGACGTCGGGGGACGACTTCCTGAGGTGACCCCATGACCTGGGCCGCTACCTCACGAAGTCGCACACGGGCGCTTTGACGAAGCCTCCGGGCGCGGCCAGTGTGGGGGACGCCAACGACAACAGGCGGCGCCTGGAGGAATACGTGAGCAGAAAGATTCTGGTCATTGTCTCCGAACACGGTTACTGGGCCGAAGAACTGATAGGCCCCGTATCGAAGTTCGATGAGCGGGGCTACGAGGTCATATTCGCCACGCCGACCGGAAAGCGTGCACACGCTCTCCCGCCGAGCCTCGACGCGAACTACATCGACCCTCCACTGGGACGCTCGGTCACCACCGAGGAGAACGCCCGGCTGGGCCGGGAGTTCGAGCAGTCGAGCCGGCTCGACTCGCCGCTCGACATCGAGGCGTGGGTCCCGGAGCGCCCGTACACGAGCGACGAGGGGTATCTGCGCAAGCTCGAGCAGTACCACCGCGATCTGGACAAGCTCGACGCCGACATCGCCGGCTACGACGCGATCCTCATCGTCGGCGGCAGCGGCCCGATCGCCGACCTCGCCAACAACGAGCGCGTGCACGCCCTGATCCTGGCCTTCGAGAGGGCCGGCAAGGTCGTGGCCGCGGAGTGCTACGGGGTCGCCTGCCTGGCCTTCGCCCGGGACTGGAGCGACCGCAAGAGCATCATCTGGGGCAAGCACGTGACCGGCCACTGCAAGGAGTACGACTACAAGGACGGCACCGGATTCCTCGGTACCGATTTCAACATGGGGCCGCCGCCCTACCCGCTGGAGTACATCCTGCGCGACGCGACGGGCCCGCGCGGCGCGTACCACGGGAATTTCGGAAAGCCCGTGTCCGTCATCGTCGACTTCCCGTTCGTGACCGGACGGTCCACCCCGGACTCGTACCTCACCGGACAGAAGATCGTGGAAGTGCTCGAGGACGGCCTCACCCGATACGGCTGGTAGTCCTGGAATCCAGTGGGCCGGAAACTCGTGGGAATGAGGGGGAGTTCGATGAATACCGGAGCCACTCCCGGACGGGAAAGGCTGATCGAGCAGTTCAAGGCCGACGGCCTGAAGGTGATGTTCGGAAATCCGGGGACGGTGGAACAGGGATTCCTCGACGCGGTGGACGCGGCAGAGGACTTCCAGTACGTCCTCGCCCTCCAGGAAACCGTGGCCGCCGGTATTGCCGACGGATACGCCCGGGCGACCGGCGGCGCGGCGCTCCTCCAGCTGCACTCCGGGGTGGGGCTGGGCAACGGCATCGGGATGCTCTACCAGTCGCTGCGCGGCCACACCCCGCTCGTCGTGGTCGCCGGTGACGCCGGGGTGCGCTACGACGCCATGGACGCGCAGATGGCGTCGGACCTGGTGGCGATGGCCAAGCCGGTGACGAAGTACGCGACCCGGGTCACCGACCGGCACTCCGTGCTGCGCACCGTCCGGCGGGCCGTGAAGATCGCGCTCACCCCGCCCCGCGGACCCGTGTTCGTGGCGTTGCCGATGGACGTGCTGGACGAGCTCAACTCCGAGCCCGTCCTGCCCGCCACGGTGCCGCTCACGGACGTGGCGCCCTCGCCGGCCTCGGTGGGGCGGGCGGCCGAGCTGCTCGCCTCCGCCCAGCGGCCCCTCGTCCTCATCGGGGACGGCGTCTCGCTCTCCGGGGCACAGGACGAACTGGTCACCGTCGCCGAACTGCTGGGCGCCGACGTGTACGAGGTCGACTCCTCCGAGGTCAACATCCCGGCCTCGCACCCGCTGCGGCGGGGCCAGACGGGCCACATGTTCGGCCCGCACAGCAAGGACCTCGTCGGGGACGCCGACGGGGTGCTGATCGTCGGAACCTACGTCTTCCCGGAGGTGTTCCCCGAACTGGAGAGCCCCTTCCGGCCGGGCGCCAAGGTCGTCCACATCGACCTCAACGCCTATGAGATCGCCAAGAACCACCCCGTGGACCTGGGCCTCGCCGCCGACCCCAAGCAGGCGCTGCGCGCACTGGCCGGGGTCCTGGAGCACCGGCTGACCCCGCAGCAGCGGGCCGCCGCGGCCGCCCGGATCGACGTACGGGCCCGCGAACGGGCCCGCGAGGCGCGGTCGGCCACCGACGGCGGCACGCCGATGGAGGTCTTCCTGCGGACCCTCGCCGAGCGCACCGGCGGGGACCTGATCGTCTTCGACGAGGCGCTGACCACCTCCCCGCTGGTCACGAAGTACCTGCCCGCGGAGCGGCCCGGCGACTACCACCTCACCCGGGGCGGCTCCCTGGGCGTGGGCTTCCCGGGCGCGGTCGGCGCCAAGCTGGCCCGTCCGGACCGGCTCGTCGTCGGCTTCGCGGGCGACGGCGGGTCGATGTACACGTACCAGGCGCTGTGGACCGCCGCCCGGCACGGCATCGACGCCAAGTTCGTCGTCTGCAACAACCGCAAGTACCGGCTGCTGGACGACAACATCGCCCAGTACTGGCGGGAGCGGGACATCCCGGAGCACGGGTTCCCGGGCTCGTTCGACCTCTCCCGCCCCGAGATCGACTTCGCCGGGCTGGCCCGCTCGCTCGGCGCCGGCGGGACGCGGGTGGAGAAGCCGGACGAGGCGGCCGCCGCCGTGGGCCGGATGCTGGCCCACCCCGGTCCGTTCCTCGTCGACATCCAGATCTGACCAGAGCAGTCACGCAGCAGGGAACAGGAGGAGACCGCATGCCCGCCGAGCGGCAGTTGACCGAGGACGCGATCCGCAGGTTCGCCGAGGACTGGTACGTGGCGCTGGACCAGCACGTACCGCTGGACCAGGTGCTCGCCCTGATCACCGAGGACCTGGAGTTCAAGGTCCCCGAGGACGTCTTCCTCGGGCACCGGGGCTTCGGCCGCTGGTACGAGGCCGTCACCCACCGGTTCTTCGACGAGGTGCACACCGTCACCAAGGTGGAGCCGGTCATCGAGGGCGACCGGGCGATCGTCCGGGTGCTCGTCAACTGGCAGGCCAAGGTGTGGGACCCGCCGGCCGCCCGCAGCGAGTGGCTCGGTTTCGACGCCGACCAGACCTGGACCGTGGTGGCCGGTCCCGACGGACCGCTGATCAAGCAGTACACCGTCAACGACCTGGCTCCGATGCCCGGTTCCGGCTCCCTCTGAGCGCCCCGGCGAAGGAGAAGCGACGATGACCGAAGTGACACGGGAGCGCGTCCGGGCGGCCTACGCCGCGCTCGGCTCCGGAGACCGGGCGCGCATCCTCGAGTACTACTCCGAGGACCTGCGCTGGCTGGTGCCGGGCAACCATCCGCTCGCCGGCTGGTACGAGAGCCTGGACGCCTTCCTGGAGCTGATGGGGCAGACCCACAAGCTCACGGGCGGCACCTTCCGGATGGACCTGGAAGCCGTCCTGGTCGGCGAGGACTGTTCCGCCGACGTCTGCCGCAACGTCGCCCTGCGCGACGGCGCCGACCAGGACAGCCGGTCCCCGTACGAGCGGATGGACTACCCGGTCTTCCACTTCATGCGGTGGCGGGACGGCCGGATCGTCGAGGGCCGCGACGGGCTCTTCGGCGACACGGCCTCCGCCTTCAGCCAGTTCTGGGCGCCGTTCGCGCCGGACGGAACCCGCAGGGACCGATAGGGGGATGAGCGCGATGGAAGCGAAGCAGATCCTTGAGAAGTACTACGAGTACGCCAACGCCGGCGACTGGGACCGCTGGTGCGACCTGTTCGCCGACGACCAGGTCATGGACGAGCAGCTCGCCGGCCACATCGAGGGCCTCGAGGTCCTGCGCTCGATGATGAAGGGCATGGGCACCATGTACCGGGTCTTCCGGAACGAGCCCGTGCACTTCATCGTCGACGCGGACGGGGAGAAGGCCGCCGCCGTCTCGCACCTGACCGCGGTCAGCGCCTCGGGCGAGGACGTCGAGGCCCGCGTCATGAACTTCTTCCGGATCGTGGACGGAAAGATCGCCTACATGGCGAACTACCACGACACCGTCCCCTTCCAGGTGCTGGGCCAGGACTGAGGGGGGCCGATGAGCGTGGAAGAGTACGACTACGTCATCGTGGGGTCCGGTACCGCGGGCAGCGTCCTCGCGGGCCGGCTCTCCGAGGACCCGGACGTCTCCGTCCTCGTCCTGGAGGCGGGCGGCTCCCGGATCCCGCCCGAGGTGGACGACCCGTCCTCCTGGTACAAGCTGCTCGGCGGGCCCGTGGACTGGGGCTACACCAGCATCCCGCAGCCCGGCCTGGACGGCCGCCGCACCTACGAACCGCGCGGCAAGGCCCCCGGCGGCAGCAGCAACCTCTACATCATGATGCACATCCGCGGCCACGCCTCGGACTTCGACAACTGGGCCTACCAGGGCGCCGCCGGCTGGGCGTACGAGGACGTGCTCCCGTACTTCGCACTGCTGGAGGGCCAGGAGGACGTCACCGCCGCCACCACCGGCACCCGCGGCCCCCAGCGGATCACCCACGCGGGCCGGCACGGCCCCAACCCGGTCTCGCGCGCCTTCATCGACGCCGCGGTCGAGCTGGGCCACGAGGAGATCGCCGACTTCAACACCGACGGTCCGCGGCGCGGCCTGTTCGGCACCGGCTGGCACCACATCGACGTGGCCGACGGCCGCCGCCAGGGGGTGCTCGCCGCCTATCTGGAGCCCGCCCTGGACCGCCCCAACCTGACCCTGCGCACCAACGCGCAGTCCACCCGGCTGCTCTTCGACGGGGACACGTGCACGGGCGTCGAGTACGCCCAGCTCCGGCCCCCGGCGCAGTTCCCGGGCCGGACCGTGCGCGACGGCCACAGCAGCCCCGCGGCGCCCGGGACGCACACCGTACGGGCCCGGCGCGAGGTGATCGTGGCGGCCGGTGCGATCGAGTCACCGAAGCTGCTGCTGCTCTCCGGCATCGGCCACCCCGAGCAGCTGCGCGAGCACGGCATCGAGGTCACCGCGGCCCTGCCCGGCGTCGGCGAGAACTTCCACAACCACGTGCTGACCGGGCTGATGGCCGAGGTCACCCAGGAGCTCCCGCCGCCGGCGCAGAACCTCTCGGAGAGCGCCCTGTTCCTGTCCTCACGGCCCGGGCTGCCCGCGCCGGACCTGCAGATCGCCTTCGTCCACGTGCCCTTCGACGTGATCGTCGGCCAGGACCACCCCAACACGGTGTCCATCCTCCCCGGTGTGGTGCGCCCCGTCTCGCGCGGCTGGATCAGGCTGGCGAGCGCCGATCCGCTGGCCCACCCGCTGATCCACCCGAACTACCTGGGCGACCGGTGGGACCTGGAGCGGATGGTGCAGGGCGTCAAGACCGCCCGCGAGCTCTTCGCGACCTCCGCCTTCTCGCCCTGGTACAAGCAGGAGCTCCAGCCCGGCCCCGGCTACGCGTCCGACGACGAGCTGCGCACCTTCGTGAAACAGAAGTCGGAGAGCTACCACCACCAGGCCGGCTCCTGCCGCATGGGCATCGACGACCTCTCCGTCGTCGACCCCGAGCTGCGGGTGCACGGCGTACGGAACCTGCGCGTCGTCGACGCCAGCGTGATGCCCGCCGTCCCGTCGGGCAACTGCCACACCGCCATCGCGATGATCGCCGAACGCGCGGCGGACTTCCTGAAGGGGGCCTCCCGTGCCTGACGCCGTGCTGCGCGAGGGCGCGCTGACCGGGACCCGGATCGCGGTGCTCGTCGAGAGCGACTTCTACGAGCCGGAGATCTTCTACTACCAGCACCGGTTCGCGGAGGAGGGCGCCGAGGTCGACTTCCTGACCCGGCTGTGGGGCAATGACTCCCTCACCTTCTCCGGGCACGAGTACCGGGCGCCGTTCACCGCCGACAAGTCCCTGGAGGGGCTGAGCGACGAGGACCTGCGCCGCTACTCGGCGCTCATCGTGCCCTCCGGCATGGTGGCCGACCGGCTGCGCTACACCGAGGACGTGGACGTCCTGGCCCCGGCGACCGAGCTGCTGCGCCGGGCCTTCGAGGAGCGATCGGTCCTCAAGGGGATCATCTGCCACGGCATGTGGCTGGCGTCCTCGATCCCCGGCAAGATCCGCGGCCGCAAGGTGGTCTGCCACAACAACCTGATCGGCGACGTCCGCAACATGGGCGGGGAGTACGTCGACGAGGACGTGGTGGTCGACGGCGACCTGGTCACCGGCCGCACCGGAGCCCACCACCACCTCTTCGCCCGCCGGATCATCGAGCTGATCGCGGCCGGGCGGGGCCGGGGGGCCGGCTGATGGCCGGCGCCGGGGACCGCCCGATGGCCTGGTCGCACGTGGGGCTCAACTGCGTGGACCAGAAGACCACCGAGGAGTTCTACACCCGGTACTTCGGTTTCACCCGGGCCCGGGTGGTCGACCTCGGGGAGGCCCGGATCGTGTTCCTGCGCAAGGGGGACGCGTACCTGGAGCTCTTCGCGGCCGGCGACGCCGAACCGGCCCTCGGGGTCCCGCCGGCGGTAGCCGGGGGAGACGGGCCGCAGGCCCCGGGGCGGATGCGCCACCTGGCCTTCCAGACCGACAGCGTGGACGCGTTCCTGGCATCGCTGGGCGACGCGGCCGAGGTGACCCTGGGGCCGCTGGACTTCGACGACTTCATCTGCGGATGGCGGACCGTGTGGGTCCGCGATCCCGACGGGGTGATCGTCGAGGTCAGCCAGGGATTCGAGGACGACCGCACTCACGAGGGCTCTCACGACAAGGACGGTGCATGACATGGCGGACGCCGTGAGCTTCTCCTTCTCCGACACGATCGCCGGCTACGTCGAACGCTTCGACTCCGCCACGCGCCTGCTGCGCCTGAAGACGCCCGACGGCCGCGGGTTCGACGTCTCGCTCGCCGGCGGCCCCAGCGCCGAACTGGTCCGCAACCTGGACGAGCCGTACATCGACGCCTCCGGGCACATCGACGAGATGCTCTCCCCGGGCCGTTTCCTCTTCGTCTACGGCATCCACTACCCGGAGCGGGGCGGGCGCTACGACGCCAAGCGCCTGGTGTTCCTGGGCCGCGGCGCCGAGGACTACCGCTTCGAGGAGCCCAGCTGGTGGATCAAGCAGATCGAGTCGCTGGCCGACTTCTACAAGCGGGCGCAGTTCGGCGACGGGCCGGTGGACTTCACCGAGTACCGCACCGAGATCCGGCTCGGCGGTGACAAGACCGCCAGCCACGTCCAGGAGACCGACACGATCTCCCGCCTGGTCTACGGCATGGCCTCGGCCTACCTGCTCACCGGCAAGGACGAGTACCTGGAGGTCGCCGAGCGCGGCACCGAGTACCTGCGCAAGCACATGCGGGTCGTGGACAGCGAGGAGGACGTGGTCTTCTGGTACCACGGCATCAGCGTCGACGGGGACAGCGAACGCAAGCTGTTCACCTCGGAGTTCTCCGACGACTACGACGCGATCCCGATGTACGAGCAGATCTACGCGCTGGCCGGGCCCATCCAGACCTACCGGGTCACCGGCGACGTCCGGATCAAGAACGACGCGGACGCCACCATCCGGCTGTTCGACAAGTTCTTCTTCGACCCGGAGCAGGGCGGCTACTACTCGCACATCGACCCGATCCTCTTCAGCGCGGACCACGAGTCCCTCGGGGAGAACGCGGAGCGCAAGAACTGGAACTCGGTCGGCGACCACGCCCCCGCCTACCTGATCAACCTGTACTTGGCGACCGGCGAACAGAAGTACGCCGACTTCCTCGAGTACACCTTCGACACCATCGCGGACAAGTTCCCGGACTACAAGAACAGCCCCTTCGTCCAGGAGCGCTTCCACCGCGACTGGTCGCACGACAAGGCGCACAGCTGGCAGCAGGACCGGGCCGTGGTCGGCCACAACCTCAAGATCGCCTGGAACCTGATGCGGATGAACTCGCTGAAGGCCAAGCCGGCCTACGAGGAGCTCGCCCGGAAGATCGGCGAGATCATGCCGGCCGTCGGCAGCGACCTGCAGCGCGGCGGCTGGTACGACGTCGTCGAGCGCACCAAGTCCGGTGACGAGGAGACGTATCGTTTCGCCTGGCACGACCGCAAGGCCTGGTGGCAGCAGGAGCAGGCGATCCTGGCCTACCTCATCCTGGGCGGCACGGTCGGCGGCGAGGCGAACCTGCGCGAGGCCCGGCAGGCGCAGGCCTTCTACAACACCTTCTTCCTCGACCACGACGAGGGTGCCGTCTACTTCAACGTGCTCGCGAGCGGTACGCCGTACCTGCTCGGCACCGAGCGGCTCAAGGGCAGCCACTCGATGTCCATGTACCACTCGGCGGAGCTCTGCTACCTCTCCGCCGTCTACAACAACCTGCTCATCAACGGCCGGGAGATGGACTTCCACTTCCAGCCCGACCCGACCAACCTGCCGGGACGCGTCCTGCGCGTCTCGCCCGACCTGCTCCCGGCCGGCTCGGTGACGGTCGCATCCGTGGAGATCGACGAGAAGCCGTACACGGACTTCGACGCGGACGCCCTGACCGTGCGGCTGCCCGACGTCCAGGGGCGGGTGAAGGTCAAGGTCCGGCTGCGTCCAGTGGCCACGAAGTAGCGCTCAACGGGGGGCGCCCCAACCAGAGGGGAAGGCAATGACTCTCAACGTCAAGGAACGCCGGAACAAGACGGGCACCGTGCTCGTCGCCACCGGCGAGATCAACAGCGAGACATCCGGAGCGCTGCTCCAGGCCCTGCTGCCGCTGGTCCGCGAGGGCAAGCCGCTGCGCATCGACCTCACCGCGGTCGGCTACGTCTCCAGCGCGGGCCTGCGCACCCTGCTCGTCGTGTACCGCGAGGCGCAGCACGCCGGTGTCGCCGTCACCCTCTACGGGGTGAGCGAGGAAGTCCGGTTCGTCATGTCGGCGACCGGCTTCCTCGACTTCTTCGAGACAGGCCAGGCGGCGGCCGCGGCCGCCAAGACCAAGGCCAAGGCCGCGCGATGAGCGAGACCCGGTCCGAGCAGGTGCTGCGCGTGGACGCGTACCCGACCCACGAGGTGGGCGGGTACCGCGTCCGCGCCGGCAAACCGTTCCCCTTCGGGGCCAATGTGGTCCCCGGCGGGGTCAGCTTCTCCGTCTTCTCCGACCAGGCCACCTCCATGACCCTGGTCATCTACAAGCGCGGAGAGCCCGAGCCGATGGCCGAGCTGCAGTTCCCCGAGGAATTCCGCACCGGCAGCGTCTTCGCCATGACGGTCTTCGGCCTCGACCACGAGAACATCGAGTACGGGTACCGGGCCGACGGCCCCTACGACCCGGTCAGCGGCCACCGCTTCGACGCCCGGCAGGTCCTGTCCGACCCGTACGCCCGGCTGATCGCCGGCCGCGACGTGTGGGGCGTGGAGCCGGACTACAGCCGCGGCTACCAGTACCGCTCCCGCGTGTGCCTCCAGGACTTCGACTGGGGCGACGACACCCCGCTGGGCATACCCGCCGAGGACCTCGTCGTCTACGAGACCCACGTGCGCGGCTTCACCCGGCACCCCTCCTCGGGGGTCACCGCCCCCGGCACCTTCGCGGGGCTGCGCGAGAAGATCCCGTACCTGAAGGAACTCGGCGTCAACTGCGTCGAACTGCTGCCGGTGTTCGAGTTCGACGAGAGCGACAACCCGCGCTCCAATCCGGAGACCGGCGAGAAGCTCTTCGACTACTGGGGCTACAACACCGTCTCGTTCTTCGCGCCGAAGGCCGGCTACGCGGCCACCGGGCGGTACGGGATGCAGGGGGACGAGTTCCGCACCCTGATCAAGGACCTGCACGCGGCGGGCATCGAGGTCATCCTCGACGTCGTCTTCAACCACACCGCGGAGGGCAACGAGCAGGGGCCGACGATCTCCTTCAAGGGACTCGACAACTCCACGTACTACATGCTCACGCCGGAGGGGTACTACTTCAACTTCAGCGGCACGGGCAACACCGTCAACTGCAACCACCCGGTCGTGCGCAACTACGTGCTCGACTGCCTGCGCCACTGGGTCGCCGACTACCACATCGACGGCTTCCGCTTCGACCTCGCAGCCATCCTCGGCCGGGCCCTGGACGGTACCCCGCTGCCCAACCCGCCGCTGCTGGAGCTGCTCGCCTACGACCCGGTCCTGCGGCACACCAAGCTCATCGCCGAGGCCTGGGACGCGGGCGGGCTCTACGAGGTCGGCAACTTCCCGGCGTACGGCCGCTGGGCGGAGTGGAACGGGAAGTACCGCGACACCGTGCGCCGCTGGCTCAAGGGCGACCCGGGCGTCACCGGCGACCTGGCCACCCGCATCGCCGGCTCGCCCGACCTCTACTCCAGCCGCGGCACCGCCGCCTCGGTCAACTTCCTGACCGCACACGACGGTTTCACCCTCGCCGACCTGGTCTCGTACAACGACAAGCACAACGAGGCCAACGGCGAGGACAACAACGACGGCGCCAACGACAACAACAGCTGGAACTGCGGCGCCGAGGGGCCGACCGACGATCCCGGGATCAACGCGCTGCGGACCCGGCAGATGAAGAACGCCCTCGCCATCCTCTTCACCAGCCAGGGCATCCCGATGCTGCTGGCCGGGGACGAGGTCGCCAGGACGCAGCAGGGCAACAACAACACGTACTGCCAGGACAACGAGCTCTCCTGGTTCGACTGGGACCAGGTCGACGACAACGCCGAACTGCTGCGGTTCACGCGGGAGATGATCGCCTTCCGCAAGCACCACCGCGAGCTGCGCTCCACCGCCCACCCCACCGGCCAGGTCCGCGAGAACCTCGGCCTGCCGGACATCAGCTGGCACGGGGAGCGGGCCTGGCAGCCCGACTGGTCGGACGAGAGCCGGCTGCTGGCCGTGGCCCGCTGCGGCACCGGCGACGACGATGTGGTGTACGTGGCCATGAACACGCACTGGGAGTCGCACGACCTGGAACTGCCCGCCCTCCCCGGCGGCCGCAGCTGGCACCTGTTCGCCGACACGGGAGCCGAGGCCCCGTACGACATCCGCACCCCGGGCGCCGAACAGGAGCTGGACAACGCCGGGAAGTACCTGATCGGCCCGCGCTCGGTCGTGATCCTGGTGGGCCGGACCAACGACCCCGAGCGCCTCGACACGCCCTGACCGAAGGAGACCTGACATGCCGCTTTCCGTGTCCCTGAGCATCGAGGGCGACACCACCGTGATCGAGCTGACGGGCGAACTGGACGCCAAGACCGCGCCGGAGTTCCACCAGACCATCGAGAAGGCCGCCGGCCACGGCACCCACACCGTCGAGATCAGGATGGCGGGCGTCGGCTACATGGCCAGCGCCGGACTGCGCTCCCTGGTCTTCGCCCAGCAGAAGGTCGCGAACCACGTCACCATCAAGGTGGTCGGTGCCATCGAGCCCGTCTCCCGGACCATCCGGACGGCCGGGCTCGACCGCAGCATCGTCCTCTCCGATGAGTGACCACCGTGACTGACATGGTCGAACTGGCGAGGACGTCCTGCGTACTGGAGGTGCCCGCCACGGTGGGGGCACTGGGCGACATCGCCGCGTTCGTCCTGCGGCTGGCCGGGCGGGCGGGCCTGGACAAGGGCTCCGCCTACCGGCTCCGGCTGGCCGTGGACGAACTGGCCACGAACATCGTGATGCACGGGTACCGGGGCGGCGACGGGCGGATCACCGTCCGCGGCCGCTCCGGCCCGGGCCGCGTACGGATCACCATCGAAGACGCCGCACCCGCCTTCGACCCCGTCGCCGGCCGCCTTCCACCCGCCCCGGGGGTTCCCCCGCAGGACCGGCGGATCGGCGGCCTCGGCATCCACCTGGCCCTGACCAGCGTGGACGAGTTCAGATACGTGCACAGGGACGGCCGCAACATCAGCACACTGACTGTGAAGGCTGAGGGGACGGACCCATGCCCTCCACGACCGTGATCATCCTCGACGAGTACCCGCCACCGCCGCCCGAGCTGTTCGCGGCGCTGCGGACCATGGACGCGGAACTCGTCACCCGCACGCTGGCGGAGCTCCGGGACGGCCCGCAGGAGCTGCTGCCCGTCGCGGACGTCCTGCTCGCCCCGGCCGAGACCGACGGGGAGTCCGTACGGATGGCCGTACGCCGGCTGCGCCGCTGGGCCGGGGCCCCCATCGTCGTCGTGTGGACGGTGACCGAGTTCACCGCCCTGGAGGAACACGTCCGGATCGGGCACGACTACCTCGTACCGCCCTTCCTGCCCGCCCTCGTCGGGGCCCGGCTGCACAGCTGCTCGGAGCGCGCCGGACTCGGCCGCACCCTGCGCGAAGCCGACGCCCGCGCCGAACTCATGGGATACGAGAAGGAACTGGAGATCGGCCGGGAGATCCAGGCCGGGTTCCTGCCCGAGTCGCTGCCGGTCCCCGAAGGATGGGAGATCGACGTCCGGTTCCGGCCGGCCCGGCAGGTCGCCGGGGACTTCTACGACGTCTTCGAGATCTCCCGCGGCCGCCGGCTCGCCCTCGTCGTCGCCGACGTCTGCGACAAGGGGGTGGGCGCGGCGCTCTTCATGGCCCTCATCCGCTCGCTGCTGCGGCACACCGCCGAGAACAGCGGCCTGCAGCACCTGGTCGCCGCCGGACGCACGGGCGGCAGCAGACGCATTCCGGTGGTCGGCGCCACCCCGCTGCTCAACGCGGTCACCGCCACCAACGGCTACCTCACCCGCAACCACCTGCGACAGGGCTACTTCGCCACCCTCTTCTTCGGGGTGCTGGACCCGGTCACCGGCAGCCTCGTCTACATCAACGGCGGCCACAACCCGCCCCTCCTGCTGCCCGCCGACGGCAGCCCGCCCGTCGCCCTCGAGGTCACCGGGCCCGCCGTCGGGGTGCTGCCCGACTGCGTCTACACCCTCGGCTACGCCCAGCTGAACCCCGGCGACACGCTCTTCGTGTTCACCGACGGGGTCCCCGAGGCCCGCTGCCCGAACGGCAGCTTCCTCGGTGACGAACGGATGCTGGAACTGCTCGCCGGCACCCCGGCGAGCGGCAAGGACGTGGTCGACCGGATGGACCTGGCGGTGCGCGAGCACACCGGCACCGCCGAACAGCACGACGACGTCACCATGCTGGCCCTGCACCGGCCACGCGCGGCGCGGGGGCCGCACGTGGACGGCGCCGCCCACCAGGTGGTGGCCTAGGTGGCGCGCACCATCGTGGTGCACTCGCACCGCGGCGGCACCGGGAAGTCCTCGGTACTGGCGAACCTCGCGCTACTCCTCGCGGCCGAGGGGCGCCGGGTGGGGGTGGTGGACACCGACATCCAGTCACCCACCCTGGACCTGCTGTTCCGGCTCGGGCCGGGCGCCTCGCTGGCGGACTACCTGCTCGGCCGCTGCGAGATCGAGACAGCGGCCCAGCAAGTGGGCGACGGCTCCCTGCTGAAAGGGGGGCTGTACGTCGTCCCGGCCCGGACCGGCACCGCCGCCCTCCGCGAGATCATGGCCAGCGGGTACGACGTGGGGCTGCTCCCGGAGGGCTTCGACCGGCTGGCCCGGCACTACGCCCTCGACGTGCTGCTGCTCGACACCCACGCCGGGCTCAACAACGAGTCGGTGACCGCCATGGCGAGCGCCGACGTACTGATGATCATGGTTCGGGCCGACCGGATCGACCTCTCCGGGGTCGAGGAGACCATCGCCCTCGCGGGGCGGCTGGCCTGCCGGCGGACCCTGGTGCTGAGCATGGCACCCGTGGGCATCGACCGGGACGAGGCCCGGCGGCGCACCGAGGAGGTCTACGGCGCTCCACTGGCCGGAATCCTTCCGTACTCACCGGAAATGGCGGCGCTGTACGGAGAGCGCATTTTCGCAGAAGCCCATCCCGACCATCCCCTGGTCGGTGAATTCCGCACCATCATCTCGGCGTTGGACGCACGTGACGAAGTATCGCGTGCCTGACGCCGCCCCCTTACGCCCCCCAGGAGGGGCCGTGTTGAATCGGCAGCGAATCCAGAACAAGGAGAGAATCATGAAGATTCTCGTCGTCATGACGGCCAAGGCCACGCTCCATCTGCTGGACGGCGAACAGCACCCCTCGGGATTCTGGGCCGAGGAATTCGTCGTTCCTTATCAGCTGTTCAAGGCCGCCGGCCACACCGTGGACGTGGCGACGATCGGGGGCCGGGCGCCGACCGTCGACCGGACGAGCATCGACCCCCAGTTCCTCCAGTGGGTCCGCCCCGAGGGCTCCCCGGACGATGACGCGGCGAACGCGGCCGAATACGTCCGCGTCATCGAGAACACCCCGCAGCTGGGGTCGCCCCTCGCCCTCGAGTCCCTGACCGAGAAGGACATCGCCGACTACGACGGCGTGTACGTCAGCGGCGGCCACGGCGCCATCGGCGACCTGCCCAAGTCCGACGAACTCGCGCAGATCCTGCGCTGGGTCATCGCCCAGGACAAGCCGCTCGCCACCGTGTGCCACGGCCACACCTCCCTGCTCGCCCTGCGCGACGCAGAAGGCCGCTGGCCCTTCGAGGGCTATCGGATGACGGCCTTCTCGCACGCCGAGGAGCTCGTCACCAACATGGCCGGCCGGCTCCCGCTGATCCTCGAGGTCGAGCTCACCCGGCTCGGCGCCCGCTACGAGAAGGCCGAGGCGATCTGGGACTCGCACGTGGTCGTGGACCGCAAGCTGACCACCGGCCAGAACCCGTACTCCTCCAAAGCCCTCGCGGAGACGTTCTTAACGCAGCTCGCGAAGGGCTAGTTCCGCCCCCGCATCCGACACCGGAAGGCAGCCATGACCAAGCGCGCGCTCAGCGACCAGCCCTTGGCCAACCCCGGGAAGCTGTTCATCGGCGGCACATGGGTCTCCGCCCAGGACGGCCGTACCGAGCCGGACATCAGCCCCGTCGACGGCCAGGAGATCGTGCCGGTGGCCCAGGCCACCGCGGCCGACGCGGACGCGGCCGTCGCCGCGGCCCGCAAGGCCTACGAAGAAGGTCCGTGGAGCAGACTCTCCGCGCAGGAGCGTGCGCTGCGGCTGAACCGGGTCGGTGAGCTCATCGAGCGCGACCTGGAAGAGATCGCCATGCTGGAGACCGTGGACATGGGCAAGCCGTTCGCCTTCTCCAGCACGGTCGACGCCCCCATGGCCGCACAGCTCATGCACTACTACGCCGGCGCGGTGACCCGCGTCGACGGCTCCTCGCGGGCCCCGGCCGGCGGACAGCTGGCCTACACCCTGCGCGAACCGCTGGGCGTGGTCTGCGCCATCACCCCGTTCAACTTCCCGCTGCTGCTGTCGATGACGAAGATCGCACCGGCGCTGGCGGCCGGGAACACGGTCGTCCACAAGCCCTCCCCGGCGACCCCGCTCACCGCCCTGAAGATCGCCGAGCTGTTCCAGGAGGCGGAGATCCCGGACGGCGTGCTGAACGTCATCACCGGCCCCGGCGTGGAACTGGGGGAGACCCTCACCGACCACCCGGACATCGACAAGATCGCCTTCACGGGATCCACCTCCGTGGGCCAGTCCATCATCCGCAAGGCGGCCGGCACCCTGAAGAAGGTGACGATGGAACTCGGCGGCAAGTCCGCCAACATCGTCTTCGCCGACGCCGACCTCGACGCGGCCGAGGAACTCGCCTTCTTCGGCATCTACTACAACAAGGGCGAGATCTGCACCGCCGGCTCCCGCCTGCTCCTGCACCGGCCCATCCACGACGAGATGGTCGAACGCCTGGTCCGCCGGGCCGCCGCCCTCAAGCCGGGCGACCCGCGGGACCCGGCCACGCTGTTCGGGCCGCTGGCCCACCGCGGCCAGTTCGACAAGGTCAGCTCCTACATCGAGATCGGCGAGAAGGAAGGCGCGATGCTGCGCACCGGCGGCACCGGGTGGACCCCCGAGGGCGCCTCGAGCCAGGGCCTGTACTTCCTGCCGACCGTCTTCACCGGCGTCGACAACGGCATGCGGATCGCCCAGGAGGAGATCTTCGGCCCGGTCCTGTCGATCATCCCCTTCGACACCGAGGAGGACGCCGTGCGCATCGCCAACGACAGCGCGTACGGCCTCGCCGCCGGTGTCCACACCAAGGACCTGCGGCGCGCCCACCGGGTCGCCTCCCAGATCAAGGCGGGCACGGTCTGGGTCAACTGCTACAACCAGTACGACCCCTCCGTGCCCTACGGCGGCTACAAGGCCTCCGGTTACGGCCGCGAGTGCGGACCGGAATCCCTGGAGAGCTACACCCAGACCAAGTCGGTCTGGATCGGCATGGACTGACCCCTGCTCGGAACCGGCACCGGAAACTGAGGAGCGTCAATGCGGACAGGCATCATCGGCACCGGGCGGATCGGTACGGTCCTCGCACGGATCCTCGTGGCGGCGGGCCACGAGGTCGTGCTCGCGGGCGCCCGGGGCCCGCACGCCCTCGGCCCGCTCGTGGCCGAGCTGGGACCGGCGGCCTCGGCGGCGCACCCCGCCAAGGCCGCCGGACAGGCCGAACTCCTGGTGCTGATGGTGCCGTTCGACAGCGTGCGGGGGCTCCTGCCGCCGCACGTGGTGCAGGACAAGGTGCTGGTGGACGCCACGAACGCGTTCACCGGAACCGCCGGCGCCCCCGCGAACCTCGGCGGGCGCGGCTCCAGCGACCTGGTCGCCGAGTGGTATCCCGGCGCCCAGGTCGTGAAATCCCTGAACACCATGCACTTCGAAACCCTCGCCGTCGCCGGTACTGCATCCGGTGAGCGCCTGGCGCATTACACGGCCGGCGACGACGGGAAATCGAAGGAAATCGTCGCGGGAATCATCACGGATCTCGGATTCGCACCCGTGGACACCGGCCCGCTGCACTCCGGGGGAATTCTCCAGCAGCCCGGCGGGCCCCTCTTCAACCGGCCGCTCACGGAAGCGCAGGCGCTGGCATGGATATCACACTGAACGTGAACGGAAGACCCGAGCAGTTCTCGGCGCAGCCGAACGAACTGCTCGTGGAACGGCTCCGCGACGGCCTCGGACTGACCGGCACCAAGGTCGGCTGCGACACCGGCCAGTGCGGCTCCTGCGTCGTCCGGCTCGACGGCCGGTCCGTCAAGAGCTGCCTGGTCCTCACCGCGTCCGCCGCCGGATCCGACGTGGCCACCATCGAGGGCGTCACCGTCCCCGGCGGGGAACTGACCGGCCTGCAGGAGGCGCTGCGCCAGGAGCACGGCACCCAGTGCGGGTTCTGCACCCCGGGCATGGTCATGGCCCTCGGCGAGCTCGTCGACACCACCGCCGGCGGCGAGGCCCCCACCGAACCCGAGATCCGCGAGTGGCTCACCGGCAACCTCTGCCGCTGCACCGGCTACCACAGCGTCGTACGCGGGGTGCAGCGCGCCTGCGCCGCCGCCCGCGCCGAAGCGCCCGCCGCGCTCGCCGAAACGCCCGCCGGCACCTCCGCGCCCAGCGCTGTCGGACAGGAGGCGTGAGGGACATGACCACAGTGACGGGGGAGGCCTCCCTCCCCGGCAACGGCGTCCTCGGACAGCCGCTGGACAGCCGCGAGGACCCGCAGCTGCTGCGCGGCGAGGCCACGTACGTCGCGGACATCGACCTGCCCCGCACCGCCCACATGGCGATCCTCGGCAGCCCGGTGGCCCACGCGAAGATCCTGTCCATCGCGACCAAGGCGGCCGAGCAGCTGCCCGGAGTGCTGAAGGTGGCCACGGCGGCCGACTTCACCGACGTCATGCCGCTGCCCTGCATCTGGATACCGGGCGGGGTCGAGAGCCACTTCCCGCCCCACCCCTACGGACTTCCCGGCGCCCGCCCGGTCCTGACCGGCGACACCGTCCGCCACGTCGGCGACCCCATCGCCGTGGTCGTCGCCGAGACCCCGCGGCAGGCCGCCGCGGCGCTGGCCGCCATCCACGTCGAGTACGAGCCGCTGCCCGTGGTCACCCGGGCCGACGAGGCCCTCGCAGACGGCGCGCCCCAGCTCCACGAGGCCGTCCCGGGCAACCTGAACGCGTACTGGACCTGCGGCGACAAGGACCGCACCGACGCGGCCATCGCCGAGGCCGAGGTCACCGTCGAGCTCGACCTGGTCAACCAGCGCACCATCAACAGCCCCATCGAGCCCCGCGGCGCGGTCGGCGACTACAACGCGGCGACCGGCGAGTACACGCTCTACGCCTCCACCCAGGGCCCGCACAACCACCGCTTCCTGCTCTCCGCGCTGGTCCTCGGCATCCCCTTCAACAAGCTCCGGGTGATCGCCCCGACCGTCGGCGGCAGCTTCGGCACCAAGGGCTACCTCTACCCCGACATGCCGCTGGTCCTGCTGATGTCCAAGGCGCTGGGGCGCCCCGTGAAGTGGGTGGACACCCGCACCGGGCTGATGAACTCCACCGTCCAGGGCCGCGACCACCGCCAGCACGTCACCCTGGCCGGTACCCGCGACGGCCGCATCACCGCCGTGCGCTGCACCAGCCACGCCAACCTCGGCGCCTACCCGTCGACGATCGGCCCCGGAGTGGCCACCGCCCTCATGGGCCGCTCCATCAGCGGGATGTACGACATCGACGCCGCCTTCTGCGAGGTCTACGCCGTCTTCACCAACACCGTCCCGCTCGGTGCCCAGCGCGGCAGCGGGCGCGCCGAGGCGGCCTTCCTGATGGAGCGGCTCGTCGACCGGTACGCCTGCGAGATCGGCATGGACCCGGCGGACGTGCGCCGAAAGAACCTGGTGCCGAAGGAGAAGTTCCCGTACGACAACGGTCTCGGCTGGACCTACGACTCCGGGAACTACCAGCTGAACTTCGACCGGGCGATCGAGCTGTCGGGTTACGCCGGCATGGCCGCCCGCAAGGCCGAGGCCCGCACCCGCGGCAAGCGGCTCGGCGTCGGCCTGGCCACCTACGTGGCGATCTGCGGAGTCGGCCCCTCCACCCGGATGTCCCAGGAGGGCATGCTCGGCGGCACCTGGGAGAGCGCCAACATCCGCGTCCACCCGACCGGCGAGGTCACCGTCACCGTCGGCTCCGCCTCCACCGGCCAGAGCCACGGCACCGTCTTCGCCCAGGTCGCCGCCGACGAGCTCGGCATCGACCCCGCCCAGGTCCAGGTCCACGAGGGCGACACCCTCAAGGCCCCCTACGGCCAGGGCACCTACGGCTCCCGCTCCTACAGCATGGCCGCGCCCGCCGTGGCGCTCACCGCCCGGAAGATCAAGAGCAAGCTGGTCAAGGCCGGCGCCGTCTTCCTGGGCGTCCCCGAGGACAAGGTCGTCTACGCGGGCGGCAAGGTCCACGAAGAGGGCAACGAGGCCAACGCCAAGACCTTCGCCGAGCTGGCGATGGCCATGTGGTACGGCTGGGGCCTGCCCCCGGAGATCGAGCCCGCGCTCGACGAGACCACCCACTTCGACCCGCCGGACTTCAACTACCCCTTCGGGACGCACGTCGCGGTCGTCGAGGTCGACGAACTGACCGGCGAGACCGAGGTGGTGTCCTACACGGCCGTCGACGACGCCGGCCACATCGGCAACCCCAAGGTCGTCCTCGGGCAGATCGAGGGCAGCATCGTGCACGGCCTCGGCCAGGCCCTCATGGAGGCCGCCGAGTACGACGGGAACGGGCTGCTCATCAGCTCCGACCTGGGCCACTACGCCCTGCCGCGCGCGGCGGACGTGCCGTTCTTCGACCTCGACAAGACGGTCACGCCCAGCCCGCACAACCCGCTCGGCGCCAAGGGCGCGGGCGAGATCGCCACCGTCCCGCCCGCCGCGGCCGTGGTCAACGCCGTCGTCGACGCCCTGTCCGACCTGGGCGTCCGGCACATCGACATGCCCCTCACCCCCGAGAAGGTCTGGCGCCGCCTGAGAGGGGAAGCCCAGTGATCCTCACCGAGTTCGACTACGTCCGGCCCGTCGGCCTCGAAGAGGCGCTGACCCTGCTGGCCGGGACGCCCGGAGCCCGGGTACTGGCCGGGGGCCAGAGCCTGCTGCCCGACCTGCGCGCCGGGGCCGACCGGGCCCGGCTGCTGGTCGACATCCGCCGGCTCGAGGAGCTGCGGGGGACCGCCCGCGGCCCCGGGGGGCTGCGGATCGGGGCCCTCACCACCCTGGCCGAGCTCTCCGCGGACCCGCTGGTCCGCGCCGGGGCACCCGAGCTGGCCGCCGCGGCCCGCGCCAACGGCGACCCCCAGGTCCGCAACCTCGGCACCGTCGGCGGCAACCTCGCCGCCGGCGGACGGGCCACCGACCTGCCGGTGGCCGCCATCGCCGCCGGCGCCCTGGTCGAACTGGCCGGCCCCGGCGGACCGTCGACCGTACCCGCCGAGGAGTTCGCGGCCTCCGGCGCACCCGCGGGCACGGTCGTCACCGCGCTGCTGGTGTCCGAAGGCGGGCGGGCCGGCGCCTTCGAGAAGACGGCCGACCGGGCCACCCGCTACCCGGTGTGCGCCACCGCCGTACGGATCACAGCCGACGGGCCGCGCATCGCCGTCACCGGCGCCACCGCCCGCCCGCTGCGCCTGCGCGGAGTCGAAGACAGGCTGCGCGCAGGTCCGTACACCACGGACGCCGTCCTCGCGGCCTTCCGCGCCGAGCCCCGGGAGCTGTTCGTCCCCGGGCGCGGCACCTCGGCCGAGTACCTCGGCCACCTCGCGGGGGTGCTCACGGCCCGCGCGCTGGCAAGGGCCCAGGCCCTCGCCTGACCCGCACATCACGGGCCCTCTCAGGGGCCCATCACGGGGGAGTTGAACAAGCAGTGGCCGACACATCGAAGACGACCACGGGGGTCGGCGTGCACCCAGCCGCACCAGCGGCCGGCGCACCCAGAGGCTCCGGCTTCTGGGTGGTGGGCGCGGTCCTCGTCCTGCTGATGCTCTCCTCCTCCGTGCCCTCCGCCCTGTACGTGCTCTACCAGGAGAAGTGGGGGCTGTCCTCCGGCGTGATCACGGTGGTGTTCGCGCTGTACGCGGTCACCGTGCTCGCCGGGCTCCTGCTGTTCGGGTCGCTGTCCGACACCCTCGGCCGGCGGCCGGTCCTGGCCGCCGGGCTGGTCCTGGCGATCGTCTCGATGGCACTGTTCGCCGGGGCCCAGGGGCTGGGGCTGCTGCTCGCCGCCCGCGCCGTGCAGGGCCTGGCCGTGGGCCTGGCCACCGGAGCGATGGGCGCGGCCCTGCTGGAGCTCAGCCCCGCCTCCCGGCCCGCGCTCGGCGCCCAGGTCAACAGCGCCGGGCCCACCGTGGGCATCGGGCTCGGCGGGATCGGGGCCGGCCTCCTCGTCCAGTACGCCCCCGCGCCGACCGTCCTGAGCTACCTGCTGCTGATCGGGGCCTTCGCCGTGACCCTGGTGGGCGTGGCCCGGATGCGGGAGAGCGCACCGGGGGCGGGGGGCCGCTTCCGGGTGGTCCCGCACCGGATCCACGTGCCGGCCGGCTCCCGCGGCACGTTCGCCGTCCTGATCCTGACCATCGTCGCGGTCTGGTCGGTGGGCGGCTTCTACCTCTCCCTCGGCCCGCACCTGGCGCTCTCGCTCCTGGAGTCCGCCAACTACCTCGTCGGCGGCGGCACGGTCGCGCTGCTCGCGGGCGCGGCCACCGCGGCCCAGCTGATGCTGGGCGGCGCCGGGGCCCTGCGCACCGCCGTGCTCGGGCTGTGCGGTCTGCTCGCCGGGCTCGGCCTGGTGCTGCTCGCCCTGGGCGTCGGCTCGGCCGCCGTGTTCCTGGTGGCCACCGCGGTGCTCGGCAGCGGCTGGGGCGCCGCGTTCCTCGGCTCCTTCCGCGCGCTGAGCGGCCTCGCCGACCCGGCCCGCCGCGGCGAACTGACCGCCGCCGTCTACGTGTTCGCGTACCTGGCGATGAGCGTGCCGGCGGTCCTCGCCGGGATGCTCACCAACGTCCACGGCCTGCACCGCACCTCCGTCGGCTTCATGGCGGCCGTCGCCGCGGTGTGCGCGCTGGCCCTGGTGGCCACCGTGCGGCTGGCCGCCCGTACCCGGACCGAGGGGAGCTCCGCGTGAACGCCGCGGACACCGACCGGGCGGAGCTGAGGTCCGCCCTGCGCGGGCTGGAGATCTTCGCCGGGATCACCGAGGAACAGCTGGACTGGCTGGTGTCGGTCTCCGAGCCCCGGGTCCTCGCCGAGGGGGAGGTCCTCTTCCGCGACGGGGAGGAGGCGACCGGGTTCCACGTCCTGCTCTCGGGCGGGCTGGTCGTCACCAAGGTGGTCGACGGACGGGAGGAGGTGCTCACCCGGCACTCCACCGAGGAGGAGAGCGCCGCCGCCGAGGACCACGACGGCAAACCGTCCGCCGCCCACCGGTTCACCGGTGAGCTGCCCCTGCTGACCGACGGCGCCTACGTGGCCACCGCGGCCGCGAGCGGGCCGTCGACCACCGTCGTGGCGTATACGAAGCCGGTGTTCTTCGAGATGCTCACCCGCTGCCACGGGGTGGCCGCCGTCCTGATCCCCGTGCTGGCCTGGCGGATCAAGTCCTCCGAGGTGCAGGCCCGCAAACGGGCCACCGTGGAGGCGCTCGGCACCCTGGCCGCCGGCCTCGCCCACGAGCTGAACAACCCGGCGGCCGCCGTGGCCCGGGCGGCGCAGGAACTGGCCCCCGCCCTGGACCGGCTCACCCGCACCGCCCAGGCCTGGGGCGCCGCCGCCACCGGCGCGGAGCGCTCCGCCCTCGACCGGCTGACGGACGAACTGGACAAGCTGCCGCCGCCGGTGACCACCGACCCGCTCGCCCAGGCCGACGCCGAGGAGGAGATCACCGACTGGGCCGAGGAGGCGGGCACGGAGCGGCCCGGCCTGCTCGGTTCGGGCGTCTCGGACCTCGGCCTGGAGCTGGGCTGGCTGCTGGATCGGCTGCAGGGGGTGGGGGAGTCGTCCCTTCCGGTCGCACTCGACCACCTGGCGGCCCTCCTGGAGGTCCGCTCGCTCGCCGCGGAGCTGCGGGCGGCCGGTCCGCGGATCTCCCAACTGGTCTCCGCCACCCGGGATTACGCCAATCTCGACCGCGCCCCCGAGCAGCGTTTCCAGGTCACCGACGGACTGGAGAACACGCTGGTCGTGCTGCGTGCCAAGCTCGCCGGCATCAGCATCGTGCGGGCGTACGAATCCGGTCTGCCCGAACTGACGGGCTATCCGAGCGAGTTGAACCAGGTGTGGACCAACCTGGTCGACAACGCGGCCGAGGCCATGGAGGGCTCGGGAACCCTCACCCTGCGCGCCCGGGCCGAGGGCGTCTGCATGGTCGTGGAGATCACCGACACCGGACGCGGCATCCCGGAGGAATCCCTGCCGCGGATCTTCGAACCCTTCTACACCACCAAGGACGTGGGCAAGGGCACGGGCCTGGGGCTGCACCTCAGCTACCGCATCGTGACCCAGCGCCACCGCGGGTCCCTCACGGCCCGTTCGCGTCCGGGCGAGACCCGGATGGTGGTCCGGCTGCCCTTCGCCGGCAACACGCAGTCCTGCGCCCCACCTGCCGCACCACCCGACGTACCCACCTCCACCAGCTGAACGAACGGAGTCGACATGGCCAAGTACGACATCTCCACGCTGCACCCGGTGTTCGTGCGCCAGATGGAAGCCCTGGCCGCCCTGGACATCGAGGCGGTCATGAAGAACTACACCGACGACGCGGTGCTGTTGCGCTTCGAAGGCGTCTCGGTGGGCATCGACGCCGTGCGCGAGACGTTCACGGGCTATCTCACCGTGAAGCCCACCCTGGTGGAACTCCAGGAGTACATCGAGACGGACGACACCATCTTCTACCGGGCGATCATGAACCTCAACGGCGAACCGGAGCACGCGTTCGGGACACTTGTGGTTCGCGATGGCCGGATCTGGCGGCAGACGGCCGGGTTCGGCGGCTGATCGCAGAAATCTGGGTAGCGTGTGCGGGGAGGGCGGGTAATGTACGCCCTCCCCGTATGTGTGGAACGCCGTAGATATATGCAAGTAGATATATGCAAGAAGTGGTGAAGGGGAGGCCATGGAGCGCGAAACCGGGCGGGTCGAGGCATTCAGTGATGGTGTATTTGCCATCATCATTACGATCCTCGTCCTGGAATTGAAGGTTCCGGAGGAAACGGGATCCGAGTTCTGGCACGGAGTCCGGGAACAGTGGCCGCATTACGCCGCCTACGTGGTGAGTTTCCTCATCATCGGCGTGATGTGGGTGAACCACCACACCATCTTCAGTCACCTCAAGCGGGTCGACCGTCCGCTGTTGTTCCTGAATCTGTTGGTGCTCATGGTGGTATCGGTGATTCCCTACACC
The DNA here is from genome assembly GCF_040651925.1 of Streptomyces sp. NPDC048349. Taxonomy (NCBI): domain Bacteria; kingdom Bacillati; phylum Actinomycetota; class Actinomycetes; order Kitasatosporales; family Streptomycetaceae; genus Streptomyces; species Streptomyces sp. NPDC048349. The sequence continues at coordinate 54,581 of NZ_JBEZLA010000028.1, forward strand.
ACCAACGTCCTCGCGGAACACCTCATGGAAGAAGGCTCGGCCAATCAGGCCGCCGTCCTCTACAGCCTCGTCACCGTGGCCTACGCCTTGGCGTTCCTGGCCTTCTGGTGGTACGTCACCCGGGTCGGGCACCTCTTCCACGAGCAGGTCGACAAGGAAGGCGCCCGCGCGACGAGGGTGCGCTTCGGGCTCGGTGCCATCGCCTATCCGCTGACCGTCGTCCTGGCGTTCTTCTCCGCACCGCTCACCCTTGTCGCGCACTTCCTGATCGCGATCTACTATGCGGCGAACCAGATCCCCATCCCCCTCGTGGTAGAGGAAGAGCGGCTCGAATCTGCCAGCGACCTCAGGAAGTAGCCGCCGGGGCCTACGGCCGTTCTCCGCGGTCAAGTAGGGTATTGGATCTAGCTGCTGGTCGCGGGGGAGGCCCAGATGGCTCGCGTTGTCCTGCCGGAGGATTCCACGAAGGAAATCTCCGAATTGATCGATGTCCTGATCTCTCTTCTCTTCGAGTCCTTACCCCGGCGGGACCAGCGAAACTGGGCCCGCGTTTATCTCAACGGCCTCGTGCGGACCAAAGGGAAGAAAACAATCCGCAACATCGCCGGAACCGGAGCCAGTTCCGTAGAGCAGAGCCTTCAGCAGTTCATCAGCAAGTCCCCCTGGGACTGGACCCCGGTCCGCCGCTCCCTCGCGCAGCACCTCGAACGCACCGCGCAGCGCCCGCTGGCCTGGGTGCTCCAGCCCATGGTCATAGAGAAGGCCGGCGACCGCTCGGTCGGCGTCGGCCGGCAGTTCGTCCCGCAGCTCGGCCGCACCGCCAACTGCCAGCAGGCCAGCGGGATCTGGCTCGCCTCCAGCGAGGCCAGCTTCCCCGTCGAGTGGACCCTCACCCTCCCCGGGCCCTGGACCAGCGAACTCCTGCGCCGCCGCCGGGCCGGAATCCCCGACACGGCCCGCTCCCTCACCCCCGCCCAGGACGCCGTACACGCCGTCCAGCGGATGGCCGCCACCTGGCAACTCCAGCGCAGGCCCGTGGTGATGGAGGTCGCCAACAGCGACCTCCCGCAGAGCATCGAGTCCTTCGCCCTCCAGGACATCCCGTTCGTCTTCAAGGTCGACGGCTCGCTGCCCGTCTCCTTCGGCGGCGCGGGCCGCCACAAACCCGGCCCGCACACCGCGCCCGCCCGCGAGCTCATCGACTCCCTGCGCTCCCAGCGCCGCGTCGTCGAATGGACCCGCCACGGCCGGGCCGAGGGCGCCGTGACCCTGCTGACCGCGGCCTCGATCCTCGCCACCCCCGGCGAGGACCGGCCGGCGCCCGCGCCCACCACCCCGCTGCTGCTGGTCGGAGCCTGGACCGAAGCGGCCCTGCTGCCCTCCGAGTTCTGGATCACCAACATCGGCGACCGGCCCCTCGCCCAGCTGTTCCTGCTCGCCAAACTCACCGACCGCGTCTCCCTCGACTTCACCGAAACCTGCGAACCCGTGGGCATACGGGACTTCGAGGGCCGCTCCTTCCGCGGCTGGCACCACCACGCCACCCTGGCGAGCGTGGCCCACGCGGCCAAACTCCTGAGCGCGTCGCGGGACCGCGTACCCGACAGCTATCCCGGACCCGCCCGCACCGGCGCCACCCGCCCCGCCGCCGCGGCCCGGCCACCCGCCGTCCTGCCGCCGCGGCCGCTCATCCCCGGGCCGGCCCCCAGACGCGAGTACATCCGCTGATGCTCGACATTGCCGACGAGCTACGCGCGTGGTGTGCCGCGCACCGGGAATTCGCCCTGGCCACCGTCGTGGCCGTCAGCGGGAGCGCGCCGCGCGGACCGGGAGCCTCGCTCGCCGTCGACGACCGGGGCACCGCGCTCGGGTCCATCTCCGGTGGCTGCGTGGAATCGGCCGTGCACGAGCTCTGCCTCGGCGCCATCGCGTCGGGCGAAGGCGGCCTGCACCGCTTCGGCTACAGCGACGACGACGCCTTCGCCGTGGGCCTGACCTGCGGGGGAGTCCTCGACGTCCTGGTCACCCCGGTGCGCGGCGAGGACCCCGTCCGGCCGGTCCTCGGCTCGGTGCTCGACGCCGCGGCCGGCGGCACGCGCGCCGCGCTGGCCCGCGTGGTCAGCGGCCCGCCGCCGCAGCTCGGCCGGGCGCTCGCCGTCCACGCCGACGGATCGTACGAAGGCGGGCTCGGCGGCGGCGCGGCCCTGGACCGGGAGGCGGCCGAACGGGTACGGGCCCTGCTGCTGGCGGGCCGCACCGGCACTGCCGAGCTCGGCACGGCCGGCGGACTGTGCGGGGAGCCGCTGACCCTGCTCGTCGAATCGGCCGCCGAGCCGCCCCGGCTGATCGTCTACGGGGCCGTCGACTTCGCCGCGGCCCTCGCCCGGATGGGTGCCTTCCTCGGACACCGGGTCACCGTGTGCGACGCCCGGCCCGTCTTCGCGACCCCGGCGCGCTTCCCCGGCGCCGACGAGGTGATCGTCGACTGGCCGCACCGCCACCTGGCCGCCGAATGGGACGCGGGCCGCCTGGACGCCCGTACCGCCGTCTGCGTCCTCACCCACGACGCCAAATTCGACGTACCCCTGCTGTCGCTCGCGCTGCGGCTGCCGCTGACCTACGTCGGAGCCATGGGGTCGCGGCGCACCCACGCCGAACGGGTGGAGCGGCTGCGCGCGGAAGGGCTGCCGCCGGCGGCCCTGGACCGGCTGCGCTCCCCGATCGGCCTCGACCTGGGCGGCGCCACCCCCGAGGAGACGGCCCTGGCCATCGCCGCCGAGTTCACGGCGGTCCGGCACGGCGGATCGGCCCTCCCGCTGGTGGCCGGGCGACGGCCGATCCACCGCCGCAGGACCAAGGTCCCGTAGGAAACCACGAGAGGGCCCGGAATGTCCTGGACGATCGGCCCGGGCGGTGTAAACCCCGGCTCATGGGAGAATGAAGTACGTGCGTTTCCTCGGCTGCCCTGTCGAGGCCATAGAAGGATCCTTCGATCGACTGGGATGTTCAGCACGTGCGTTTCCTCAATGACCAGAAGCCGCCGTACGACCTGACGTACGACGATGTGTTCATGGTGCCCAGCCGCTCCGCGGTCGGTTCCCGCCAGGGCGTGGACCTGTCCTCCCCCGACGGCACCGGCACCACCATTCCGCTCGTCGTGGCGAACATGACCGCCATCGCGGGCCGCCGGATGGCCGAGACGGTCGCCCGCCGCGGCGGCATCGTCGTCATCCCGCAGGACATCCCGATCGAGGTCGTCACCGACGTCATCTCCTGGGTGAAGACCCGCCACCTCGTGCTCGACACCCCGATCACGCTGGCGCCCACCCAGACCGTGGCCGACGCGCTGTCCCTGCTGCCCAAGCGCGCCCACGGTGCGGGCGTCGTCGTCGACGGCGAGGGACGCCCGGTCGGCGTCGTCACCGACCACGACCTCACCGGCGTGGACCGCTTCACCCAGCTCTCCGAGGTCATGTCGAAGGAGCTGCTGCTCATCGACGCCGACATCGACCCCCGCGAGGCCTTCAACAAGCTCGACGCGGGCCACCGCAAGCTGGCCCCGGCCGTCGACAAGGACGGCAGGCTCGTCGGCATCCTCACCCGCAAGGGCGCGCTGCGCGCGACCCTGTACACCCCGGCGACCGACGCCAACGGCAAGCTGCGCATCGCCGCGGCCGTCGGCATCAACGGCGACTTCGTGCAGAAGGCCAAGCAGCTGCTCGACGCGGGCGTGGACACGCTCGTCATCGACACGGCGCACGGCCACCAGGAGTCGATGATCAACGCGATCAAGGCCGTCCGCGCGCTGGACCCGCAGGTCCCGATCGTGGCCGGCAACATCGTCGCCGCCGAGGGCGTCAAGGACCTCATCGACGCCGGCGCGGACATCATCAAGGTCGGTGTGGGCCCCGGCGCCATGTGCACCACCCGCATGATGACCGGCGTGGGCCGCCCGCAGTTCTCCGCGGTGCTGGAGTGCGCGGCCGAGGCCAAGAAGTACGGCAAGCACGTGTGGGCCGACGGCGGTGTCCGCCACCCGCGTGACGTGGCGATGGCGCTGGCCGCCGGTGCGTCGAACGTCATGATCGGCTCGTGGTTCGCCGGTACCTTCGAGTCCCCGGGCGACCTCCAGCAGTCCGCCGATGGGCGCTCCTACAAGGAGTCGTTCGGCATGGCGTCCGCGCGTGCGGTGCAGAACCGCACGTCGGAGGAGTCGGCCTACGACCGGGCCCGCAAGGGGCTGTTCGAGGAGGGCATCTCCACCTCGCGCATGTTCCTGGACCCGGCCCGGCCGGGCGTCGAGGACCTGATCGACTCGATCATCGCCGGTGTCCGCTCCTCCTGCACCTACGCCGGTGCGGGCTCCCTCGCGGAGTTCGAGGAGAAGGCCGTGGTCGGCGTCCAGTCCGCGGCCGGCTACGCGGAGGGCAAGCCGCTGCACGCCAGCTGGAGCTAGACCTCTTCCCCGCAGCCCCCGGCCACCACCTGGCCGGGGGCTGCGGCGCACCCCGGCCCGTCAGTGCCGGGGAGGATGCGGGTCGGCAGGTGAACTGTGCACGCCCGCACGGTACTTGGGGATCCGCACGGTGACCTTCAGGCCCGCCCCGACCCCCGTCTCGATCACCGGGCCGTACGCGTCCCCGTACACCTGCCGGATCCGCTCGTCGACGTTGGGCAGCCCCACGCCGGAGGAGGAGCCGGCGTGTTCCCCGGCCAGGATCCGGCGCAGCAGCGCCGGGTCCATCCCCACCCCGTTGTCCTCGACGGTGATCACCGCCTCGGCACCCGCGTCCCGGGCGGTGATGGTGATCCGGCACTCCTCGGGCGAGTCCTCCAGGCCGTGCTTCACCGCGTTCTCCACCAGCGGCTGGAGACACAGGAACGGCAGCGCCACCGGCAGCACCTCCGGCGCCACCTGCAAGGTCACCTTCAGCCGGTCCCCGAACCGGGCCCCGGCCAGCGCCAGGTACTGCTCGATGGAACGCAACTCATCGGCCAGCGTGGTGAATTCGCCGTGCCGCCGGAAGGAGTACCGGGTGAAGTCGGCGAACTCCAGCAGCAGGTCCCGGGCCCGCTCCGGATCCGTCCGGACGAACGAGGCGATCGCGGCCAGCGAGTTGAAGATGAAGTGCGGGGAAATCTGCGCCCGCAGCGCCTTGATCTCCGCCTCCATCAGCCGGGTCCGCGACCGGTCCAGCTCCGAGAGCTCCAGCTGTACGGAGACCCACCGCGCGACCTCCGTCGCGGCCCGCACCAGCACCGCGGACTCCCGCGACCCGTAGGCCACCAGCGCCCCCAGCATCCCGTCCTCGCCCGTGAGCGGGGCCACCACCGCCCACTTCAGCGGACAGTCGGGGCGCCGGCACCCGGTCCGCACGCTCTGGCTGCGCCCCGACTCCAGCATCACCGCCACCCGCTCCATCGCCCGCCGCTCGTGGTGATCGGCGCCCGGGCCGTCCCAGGCCAGCACCGACTCCCGGTCGGTCAGGCACAGCGCCTCCGTGCCGAGCAGGGACCGCAGCCGCCGGGCGGCCTTGCGGGCGGCGTCCTGCGTCAGTCCCGCCCGCAGCGGGGGAGCGGCGAGCGAAGCGGTGTGCAGGGTGTGGAAGGTGGCCCGCTCCACCGGCGTCCCCAGGTCCAGCCCGGCCGCCCGCTCCCCGCGCCGGGCCTGCCACCGGCCCCCCAGCCAGCCCGCGCCCACCAGCAGGGCCGCGCCCGTGACCGCCAGCAGCACCAGCCCCGCCCCGCTCACCGCGCACCCCCGGCCCGGTCCCCGGCCACCACGTCCTCCGGCAGGTGCAGCCGCGCCAGGGTGGCCGCCGTCCCGGCCGGGATCCGCGACCCGGTGCCCAGCGACACCAGCACCATCGTCAGGAACCCCAGCGGCACCGACCAGGCCGCGGGCCACGCCAGCAGGGTGTGCACCCAGCCCGCCGGGGCCAGCCCGCCCCTGGTCGCCAGCACCGCGCTGAGCGCCGCCCCGCCGCCCGTCACCAGCCCGGCCACCGCACCCGGCGGGGTCAGCCGGCGCCACCAGATGCCGAGCACCAGCAGCGGACAGAACGACGAGGCCGACACGGCGAAGGCCAGCCCCACCGCGTCCGCCACCGGCACGTCACGGGCCGCCACGCTGCCGGCCAGCGGCACCAGGGTCGCCAGCAGGACCGCGAAGCGGAAGCTGCGCACCCCGCGCGTCGGCAGCAGGTCCTGGTGCAGCACCCCCGCCACCGCCATGGTCAGCCCCGACGCCGTCGACAGGAACGCCGCGAAGGCACCCCCCGCGAGCAGCGCCCCCAGCAACTCCCCGAGCAGCCCGCCCAGCATCCGCTCCGGCAGTACCAGCACCGCCGCGTCGGCGTCGCCGGTCAGGGCCAGCTCGGGGGCGTAGATCCGGCCCAGCGCCCCGTACACCGGCGGCAGCAGGTAGAAGACCCCGACCAGGCCGAGCACCACCAGCGTGGTGCGCCGCGCGGCCCGCCCGTTGGGGCTGGTGTAGAAGCGCACCGCGACGTGCGGCAGGCCCATGGTGCCGAGGAAGGTGGCCAGGACCAGCCCGTACGTCGCGTACAGCCGGTGCTCCCAGCGGTCCCCGGACAGCGGCTGCGACCAGCTGGACACCCCGAGGCCCGCCTCCGCCCGGGTGTCGGGGACGGGTGTGTCCGGGGTGAACTCCAGCCGTGCGTGCGCCCGTACGGCGTGCTGCCCGGCCTCGAGGGTCAGCGGGACCCCGTCGTACGTCCGGCCGTCCACCTGCCCCGTCACCGTCAGCGTGAGCGGAGCCTCCACCGACAGGCGCACGTCCTCGGCCACCGTCACGGAGGTGTGCTCGCGGAAGACGGCCGGCGCGTCGAAGGCGGCCCGCGGCGCGCCGTCCCCGGCCCAGGCGGCGACCAGGAAGAAGGCGGGGACCAGCAGTGCGGTGAGCTTGAGCCAGTACTGGAAGGCCTGCACGAAGGTGATGCTGCGCATGCCGCCGGCGGCCACGGCCGCGCTCACCACGAAGGCGACCACCACCCCGCCCACCCAGTGCGGGGCCCCGGTCAGGATCTCCAGCGTCAGGCCCGCGCCCTGCAACTGCGGCAGCAGGTACAGCCATCCGACCCCGACCACGAACAGCACCGCGATCCGGCGCACCGCCTGGGACTCCAGCCGGGCCTCGGCGAAGTCCGGCAGCGTGTACGCGCCGGAGCGCCGCAGGGGGGCCGCCACCAGCACGAGCAGCACCAGGTATCCGGCGGTGTAGCCCACCGGGTACCAGAGCATCTCGGGCCCCTGGAGCAGCACCAGGCCGGCCACCCCGAGGAAGGACGCGGCGGAGAGGTACTCCCCGCCGATCGCGGCCGCGTTGAGGCGGGGTCCGACGGTGCGGGAGGCGACGTAGAAGTCGGAGGTGGTCCGGGATATGCGCAGGCCGAGCGCGCCGACGAGGACGGTGGCCAGGACGACGACGGCGACCGCGGTCAGCGCGTACGTCTGGTTCACCGGGGGTCCTTCGGCCGGGGGTGCGGTGACGGGAGTCTATGCACGCCCCCGCCCCCGCAACAGGCCCGATCCGGCCCCGCCGCCCAGCCTCCGGCACCGTTGCACGGAGCTCCTCCGCCCCGCCCGGCGTGTGAGGGCGGCGCGCAGCGCACGTACGAGGCTCCGGGGCGGAGCCCGCGGTTTCCGGAAGGGGCGGGGCGGGGCAACGCGCCGCGCAGCGGTTCAGGCGGCCGGGTCGCGGTGTTCCGCACAGTCGCGCAGGGCGATCTCCAGCTCCACGTACGACTCCTCCGCCCGCCGGAACGCCAGGGTCAGCGCGGCCTCCGCCCGCGGCGGCACCCGCCCCCGCACCCCCTCGCCCGCCTCGTACAGGACGTCGGCCCAGCGTGCGGCGGCACTCCGCAGCCGGGCGAGCAGCGCCTCCGCCTCCGCGGGCCCGGCCGGCGCGCTGCGCGGCAGGCCGGTCAGTGCGTCGAGCAGCGCCTGGATCTCGGACATCGCGCTCCTCCCGCGCCGGAAGATCCACGATACGCGGGGCGGCCGGCGCAGGGCGGGCCGTTCACCCGCCGGTGCGGCCGACGGCCCCGCCGGATCGCCGTACGCCACTCGCCGTGCGACGAACGGCAGCCCGCCGCCGCCGGACGGTCGCCCGACCGCCGGCCGCCCGGCGGTTGCCCCCCGCCCCGGGTCAGCCGGTCGCGTGCCGCATCAGCAGGTCCCGCAGCTCCCGCGCATGGCGACGGCTCACCTGGAGTTCCGCCGAGCCGACCCGGACGCTCGTCGTGCCCGCCTCCAGCCGGAGCTCGTCGATCCGGGCCAGGGCCACCAGGTGGCGACGGTGGATCCGCACGAACCCGCGCGCCGCCCACCGCTCCTCGAGCGTGGACAGCGCAATGCGGACCAGGTGGCTGCCCTCGTCGGTGTGCAGGCGGGCGTAGTCGCCCTGGGCCTCGACGTACGCGATGTCGGCGATGGCCACGAAACGGGTGACGCCGCCCAGCTCGACGGCTATCTGCTCCGCCGCGCGGTCGGCGACGGCGGCCGGGGCCGCCGGGCGGGGAAGCAGGGGCGCGCCGGACCCGGCGTGCGCGGCGGGCGCGGTGAGGGGGGCCGGCGCGCTCCCGGCGGCGGTCGGCGACACGTCCCCGGGCTGCCCCAGCTGCGCGCAGGCCCGCCGCACGGCCTCGGCCAGCCGCTGTGGGCGCACGGGCTTGAGGACGTAGTCCACGGCCTTGAGGTCGAAGGCCTGGACGGCGAACCCTTCGTGGGCGGTGACGAACACGATCAGCGGCGGCCGCGCGAAGCCTGCCAGCAGCCGGGCGATGTCGAGCCCGGTCAGCCCGGCCATGTGGATGTCGAGGAAGACCACGTCGATGCCGTCCGCGCCGTCCGGCCCGGCCTCCAGGGCCACGGTGATGCGGCGCAGTGCCTCGGTGGCGTCCGAGGCGCCCTCGGCGCTGCGGATCCGGGGATCGGAGCGCAGCAGGTAGAGGAGCTCCTCCAGGAGCGGCTTCTCGTCGTCGACGGCCAGTACGCGCAGCATGCGGGGAGTTTAGGAGGTGTCCCGCCCGGGCGGAACGGCGCGCGGCCCCGCCCCGGGGGTGGAGGGCAGGGCCGCGCGATCGGGAGGTGGGGGGCGGGAGGCGGGGGCTACTGGACGGTGATGAGCTTGCCGTCGGGGGCGACCGCGTACCAGGTGCCGCCCACCCCCTGGCCGTTGGTGTCACCCGGCTTCTTGTCACCGGTGAAGGTGTAGACCGGCCAGCAGTCGACGGTCTGCTGCTTCGTGCCGTCGGGGCGGTCCAGCACGAGGTAGTTCCGCTCGGTGACGCCCTTGGCGGCGGCCTTGTCCACGGGGGGCACGACCGGCCATTTGGCCAGGCAGTCGCCGACGCACTTGGAGACCATCGGCCACGCCGTGTCCGGCTTGAACCGGTAGACGGTCATGCCCTTGCCGTCGACGATGTGGTCACCCAGCTTGGGGTCCTTCGCCACGGAGAGCGCCGCACCCGCCTCGGCCGCACCGCCTGCGCCCGCACCGCCTGCGCCCGCACCGGCCGCCGCCGGAGCCGCCTTCGCCGCCTTCTTGCCGTCGGGGGCGAACGCGAACCACACCCCGCCGACGCCTTGGCCGTTGAAGTCGCCGGCCTTGGCGTCCTTGGTGAAGCGGTACGCGGGCCAGCCCGCCACCGTCAGCTGCTTCGTGCCGTCGCTGCGCACCACCTCGCCGAGCAGCGCCGGGTCCATGCCCGCGGCGGCGGTGGCGTCGCCGGCGGCGACCACCGGCCAGGTCTTCGCGCAGTCCCCGTCGCAGTTCGACTTCGACGGCTCGGCGGTGTCCTTGTCGAAGCGGTACAGGGTGAGGCCTGCGCTGTCGGTGAGGACGGAGCCGAGCTGCTCGGCGGTGGCGATCGCCAGCCGGCCGCCGGGCTTGGCGCCCGAGCCGTCCGCGGCGGGCTGGGAGGAGGCGGGGGCGGCGGCCCCGGCCGGCTTGGCCGTGTCGGCGGCCTTGTCTTCCGACGGGCCGCAGGCGGTCGCCGCCAGGACGACGGCGATGGTGGCCGCGACGAGGGTGGTTCCGCGCTTGATGCCCATGGTGATCTCTCCCACGTGTCGTGTCTGTTCCGCGCCGTCGCCCCAGCGGCGGCAACCGTGCACAGGACACGCCCTCGGGGGTCCGGTCCGTTCACGGCGGACGCTGTGGGCTGTTTCACTCAGGCCGCGTCGAACCCGGCCCGCCGCAGGGCCGTGGCCACAGCGAGGCCGAGCACCTGGTGTCCCGCGTCGTTGGGGTGCAGCCCGTCCTCCAGGTGCTCGGGTCCGAGCAGGTCGCGGCCCGGGAGCACGGCGAGCCGGTCGTCCCCGGCGGCGATCCGGTCCCGGGTGGCGCGCTCCATCGCGTCGCGCAGGGCGCCGAGGGTGGCGCCGAGCCGGTTCGGGGTGCGTTCGGCGTCGGGCCGCAGAAGGGGGGAGACCAGCAGGAGCGGGGTGCGCGGATGCCCCTGGCGGACCAGTTCGAGGAAGCTGCGCGTGGTCTCGTACAGCAGGGGCGCGGAGAAGGGCACCCGGGACCAGCAGTTGGTGCCGAAGGCGAGGGTGAGCACGTCGGCGGGCAGCCCGGCGAGCTGTTCGGCGGTGGCCAGCTCGCCGCGGGCGGCGCCCGCGTAGCCGAGGTTGACCGTGTCCCAGCCCAGGGCCCGGCCTGCCACCGCGGGCCAGCCGTGGGCGGGCCGGGTGGACCACCAGCCCTCGGTGATGGAGTCCCCGTGCACCACCCAGCGCGGGGCGGCCGGCGCCGGGGAGAGGGGGCCGCCGATCCCGCGCAGCCCGAGGACCAGCGGGGACTGGGCCTCGGGCGGGTGGACGGTGAACGGCCCCGGGCCGCCGCCCAGTTCGATGCGCACGACGGCCTCCGCGGCCGGTTCGGTGAACACCTCGCGGACCACCCCGTGCCGGTCCCACAGCGCGAAGCCGTGTGCGAGGTCGCGCAGCGCGTCGGTGGGGCCGGGCACGGTGGCCCGGTAGCGGATCTCCACCGCCCACGCGTCCGCGGTGGTGAATTCGAGGCGCACCCCGATGGGCAGGGTGGCCCGTTCGCCGGTGTCCCAGGGCAGCCGCATGGTGTCGGCCGGGTCCGCCCGCACCGGCCGCCCCTTCTCCAGCCAGGCGATTCCGCGCAGGAACGGCCGGGGGTCCTGCCACAGATCCAGGTCCATGGCGGCACGCTGCGGGAGATCTGATGAGCTGTCAAGGATGCCGGTCGAGGTGCGCCGTGCAGCGATCGATCATCCTTGCGCAACAAAGGACCATCCAGGACAGATCCGCGCAACGATCGTGCGGCAATGTGCAAGGATGGTGCATTACGGGCGGTATCACTCAGCTCGTAGGCTCACTCGCTGTACGTGGAGTGGCGCGGACCGCCTGCTCGGCGGTCCTCCCATGCCCAGGCAGGCTCCTGCTCGCCTGCTCCTGCTCCGGATCGCTGCGGTCGACGCCTTATCCCCACCCGCAGCAAGAAGGAGTCCCCCCGTGCTCGACCACGGCCAGGCGCCACCCGCCACGACCGAGCCCCGCAGGCCCGCCCACCCGCTGCTCCGCCGCAAGCCGGTCGAGCGGCTGGTCGCCGAGGGCGGCCAGGGCGAGGGCGGCTCGCTGCGCCGCTCGCTCACCATGTGGCAGCTGACGATGATCAGCATCGGCGCCACCCTGGGCACCGGCATCTTCGTGGTCCTGGGCGAGGCCGCACCCAAGGCCGGTCCGGCCGTGACGATCTCGTTCGTCATCGCGGGCCTGACCGCGCTGTTCTCCGCCCTGTCCTACGCCGAGCTCGCCGGATCCGTCCCCGTCTCCGGCTCCTCGTACTCGTACACCTACGCCACCATGGGCGAGCTCATCGCCTGGATCTGCGGCTGGTGCCTGGTCCTGGAGTACGCCGTGTCGGTCGCGGCCGTGGCCGTCGGCTGGGGCCAGTACCTCAACGAGCTCCTCGACGGGACCCTCGGCTTCACCATCCCCGAAGGCCTCTCGGCCCCGCTGGGCGAGGGCGGCTGGATCAACCTGCCCTCACTGGTCGTCGTCCTGCTGGCGATGGTCTTCCTGATGCGCGGTGCCAAGGAGAGCGCCCGGATCAACACGATCATGGTCGCGGTGAAGATCGTCACGCTGCTGCTCTTCATCGGCATCGGCGTCATGGGCATCAAGGCCGGCAACTACGCCCCGCTCGCCCCGCTCGGCGTGACCGGCATCAGCGCCGCCGCCTCCACGCTGTTCTTCTCGTACATCGGCTTCGACGCCGCCTCCACCGCCGGTGAGGAAGCCAAGAACCCGAAGAAGGACCTGCCGCGCGCGATCATGCTCTCGCTGGGCATCGTCACCGTCCTGTACTGCCTCGTCGCGCTCGTCGCCGTCGGCGCCATGCCGTGGCAGGACTTCGAGGGCACCGAGGCCGCACTCGCCCAGATCATGACCGACGTCACCGGCCACAGCTTCTGGGGCGTCGTCCTCGCGGCCGGCGCGGTCGTCGCCATCGCCTCCGTCGTCTTCGCCGTCCTGTACGGACAGACCCGCATCCTCTTCGCGATGTCCCGCGACGGCCTCGTCCCCAAGGCCTTCGCCAAGGTCGACGAGAAGACCGGCGTCCCGCGCGTCAACGTGCTGATCGTCTCGCTCTTCTGCGGCGCCCTCGCCGCCTTCATCCCGCTGGGCGAGCTGGCCAACGCGACCAGCATCGGCACGCTCTTCGCGTTCGCCCTGGTCAATGTCGCCGTCGTGATCCTGCGCCGCACCAAGCCCGACATGCCGCGCACCTTCAAGGTGGCGCTCTTCCCGGTCACGCCGATCCTCGGCTTCCTCGCCTGCGGCTACATGATGTACAGCCTGCCGGTCGCCACGTGGGTCGCGTTCGGTGTCTGGATGGCCGTCGGCCTCGTGGTCTACTTCCTGTACGGCATCCGCCGCTCCAGCCTGGCCACAGCAGAAAAGTGATCCACCCGCAGTGCGACTGAACGATCTCGACGAACGCATCGTGCACGCCCTCGCCGAAGACGCCCGCCGCTCCTACGCGGACATCGGCTCCGAGGTCGGGCTCTCCGCGCCCGCCGTGAAGCGGCGCGTGGACCGGCTGCGGTCCGAAGGTGCCATCACCGGCTTCACGGTCCGCGTGGACCCCGCCGCGATGGGCTGGGAGACCGAGGGCTTCATCGAGATCTACTGCCGCCACAACACCTCGCCGGACGACATCCGGCGGGGGCTGGAGCGGTACCCCGAGGTGGTGTCCGCGTCGACCGTCACCGGCGACGCGGACGCCCTCGTCCAGGTCTTCGCCTCCGACATGCGCCACTTCGAGCGGGTCCTGGAGCGCATCGCGGGCGAGCCCTTCGTGGAGCGCACCAAGTCGGTCCTGGTGCTGTCCCCGCTGCTGCGCCGCTTCACCTCCGGTGCGCCCGCATAGGGCCCGCGCCTTCGAGTTCCCGGCCGCGCAGCGAGCGGCGCTCCTCCTCCGTCAGGCCGCCCCAGACGCCGAAGGGCTCACGGGTGCGCAGCGCGTGCTCCAGGCAGGCCGCACGCACCGGGCACACCGCGCAGACCCGCTTGGCGGCCGCGTCCCGCTCCTCTCGGTCCTCGCCGCGCTCACCGGCCGGGTGGTAGAACCGGCCGGAGCCCAGGTCCCGGCAGGCGGCCCTGGTTTGCCACTCCCAGAAGCGGTGGGCGGCCCCGGGCAGGCGGGTGACGTCCGTCATGGCAGTTCCTTTCCGTGGGTTGTCCCGCGTCTGACCGCTGGACGTCCACCGAAACCCGCCCTTCCCAACCGTCCCCGGATCAAGCCTCCTTGGCGGGCGTGCGGAGCCCCAGGAAGTCCGGCCGGCGCCGCAGCTCGAAGCCCATCGACGCGTAGAGCCGCAGCGCCCCGGTGTTCTCGGCCGCCGCGTGCAGGAAGGGACTGTCCCCGCGCTCCCGGACCGCGGCGGCGACCGCCCGTATCAGCAGGCCGGCCAGGCCCCGGCCGCGGTGGTCCGGGTGCGTGCACACCGCGCTGATCTCCGACCAGCCGGCCGGCCGCATCCGCTCCCCGGCCATCGCGACGAGCCGGCCCCCGTGCCGGATCCCGAGGTACGTACCCAGCTCGACCGTCCGGTCGAGGAACGGCCCGGGCTTGGTCAGGCCCACCAGCTCCAGCATCTCCGGCACGTCGGCGGGCCCCAGCGGCACCGCCTCCGGCGCGCCCTCGGCCCGTACCGCCCGGCCGTCGAGCTGCACGCCCGGGACCGTCGCCACCGTCTCCCACCCCGGCGGCGGGGTCAGCAGCCCCGTCACCCAGACGCCCTCACCGGGCCCGGCCAGCGCCGCCAGATCCGCCCACGCCCGGGGGTCCGCCGGGTCGGCGAGGGCGGCGAAGGGGCTCGCGTCCCCGGCGTAGCGGGCGGCCAGGCCCGCCGGCCCGTGCTCGGCGAAGCCGCGGTGCGGCCCGGTCAGCGCGGACCAGACCGGGTTGTCGAGTACCTCGGGGGACATCGGTGCGCGCTCCTTCGCCGGATGATCGGTCACAGGAAGCCTAGTGCTGTGGCCGCCAGACCGTGCCGGGGAGCGATGATCTTCGTTTCCCCGCCGCTCACCAGGCCTTCCGCCCCCCGCGCAACGAATCTCCGCTGCGGTGGTCGAACGCGCAACGAATCGATGCGCGGAGCGCAACGGTCACGTCTTGTCCCGGTCGAACGCCCGAACGTACCGTTTTACGACCCCACCCCTCCTGCCACAGAGGTAGTCCATGCCCCCGCTGCGCACCGCCCTCCTCCAGAGCTCCGGACGGCTCGGCGACACCGCCGAGAACCTCAAGGAGCTCGACGAGGCCGCGGCGCGCGCCGCACAGGGCGGGGCCGGGCTCCTCGTGACCTCGGAGATGTTCCTCACCGGCTACGCGCTGGAGATCGAGGACATCGCCGCCCTCGCCGAGCCGGCCGACGGCCCGTCCGCCGCCGCCCTCGGCGAGATCGCCCGCCGCCACGGCATCGCCGTCCTGTACGGCTACCCCGAGCGCGCCGGCGACGCCGTGTTCAACGCGGCGCAGCTCATCGGTCCCGACGGGGTCCGGCTCGCGAACTACCGCAAGACGCACCTGTTCGGCTGCTTCGAGCAGGACGCCTTCACCCCCGGCGACACCCCCGTCGTCCAGGCGGACCTCGGCGGCCTCCGGATCGGCATCATGATCTGCTACGACGTGGAGTTCCCCGAGAACGTCCGCGCCCAAGCGCTGGCCGGCACCGACCTCCTCCTGGTGCCGACCGCCCAGATGCACCCGTTCCAGTTCGTCGCCGAACAGCTCGTCCCGGTACGGGCCTTCGAGAACCAGATGTACATCGCGTACGTCAACCGCACCGGCCCGGAAGGCGCCTTCGAGTTCGTCGGACTCAGCTGCCTGGCGAGCCCCGACGGGGTCACCCGCACCCGGGCCGGACGCGGCGAGGAGCTGGTGTTCGGCGAGGCCGACCCCGAGCTGCTGAGCGCTTCGCGCACGAACAACCCGTACCTGCGCGACCGCCGCCCCGGGCTCTACGCCTCCCTCGTCTGACCTCCCCGCTCCTCCGCTTCCCCCAGCCCTGCCGCAAGGAGACGTACCCCCATGACGTCCACGGTGCCCACCACCGCCGTCCCGCACAGCGACGGACAGCCGCCGATCACCATGTTCGGCCCGGACTTCCCGTACGCGTACGACGACTTCCTCGCCCACCCGGCCGGCCTCGGGCAGATACCCGCGACCGAGTTCGGCACCGAGGTCGCCGTCATCGGCGGCGGTCTGTCCGGCATCATCTCGGCCTACGAGCTCATGAAGATGGGCCTGAAGCCCGTCGTCTACGAGGCCGACCAGATCGGCGGCCGGCTGCGCACCGTGGGCTTCGAGGGCGCGGGCACCGAGGAGCTGACCGCGGAGATGGGCGCGATGCGCTTCCCGCCGTCCTCCACGGCCCTCCAGCACTACATCGACCTCGTCGGCCTGGTCACCGAGCCCTTCCCGAACCCGCTCGCCGAGGCCACCCCCTCGACGGTCGTCGACCTCAAGGGCGAGACCCACTACGCCGAGACCATCGCCGACCTCCCGCAGGTCTACCGCGACGTCGCCGACGCGTGGAACGCCTGCCTGGACGAGGGCGCCGACTTCTCCGACATGAACACCGCGATGCGCGAGCGGGACGTCCCGCGGATCCGGGAGATCTGGGCGAAGCTCGTCGAGAAGCTCGACGACGAGACCTTCTACGGCTTCCTCTGCAAGTCCGAGGCCTTCCAGTCCTTCCGCAAGCGCGAGATCTTCGGCCAGGTCGGCTTCGGCACGGGCGGCTGGGACACCGACTTCCCGAACTCCATCCTGGAGATCCTGCGCGTCGTCTACACCGAGGCCGACGACCACCACCGCGGCATCGTGGGCGGCTCCCAGCAGCTCCCGCTGCGCCTGTGGGAGCGCGAGCCCCAGAAGATCGTCCACTGGGCCCCCGGCACCTCGCTGTCCTCCCTGCACGAGGGCACCCCGCGCCCGGCCGTGACCCGTCTGCACCGCACGGCGGGCAACCGCATCACGGTGACCGACGCGTCCGGGGACATCCGCACGTACCGCGCCGCGATCTTCACCGCCCAGTCCTGGATGCTCCTGTCCAAGATCGAGTGTGACGACACGCTGTTCCCGATCGACCACTGGACGGCGATCGAGCGCACCCACTACATGGAGTCCAGCAAGCTCTTCATCCCCGTCGACCGGCCGTTCTGGCTCGACAAGGACGAGGAAACGGGTCGTGACGTCATGTCGATGACCCTCACGGACCGCATGACCCGCGGCACGTACCTGCTGGACAACGGCCCGGACAAGCCCGCCGTCATCTGCCTCTCGTACACGTGGTGCGACGACAGCCTCAAGTGGCTGCCGCTGTCCGCGAACGAGCGGATGGAGGTCATGCTGAAGTCCCTCGGCGAGATCTACCCGAAGGTCGACATCCGCCGCCACATCATCGGCAACCCGGTGACCGTGTCGTGGGAGAACGAGCCCTACTTCATGGGCGCGTTCAAGGCCAACCTCCCGGGCCACTACCGCTACCAGCGGCGCCTGTTCACCCACTTCATGCAGGACCGCCTCCCCGAGGACAAGCGCGGCATCTTCCTCGCGGGCGACGACATCTCGTGGACGGCCGGCTGGGCCGAGGGCGCCGTCCAGACCGCCCTGAACGCGGTCTGGGGCGTCATGCACCACCTCGGCGGCTCCACGGACGCCACCAACCCCGGCCCGGGCGACGTGTACGACGACATCGCGCCGGTCGAACTCCCGGAGGACTGACCCCCTCCGGCCCCCCGGCCACGGGCCGCCCCCGCGCGAGGAGCGCGGCGGCGGCCCGTTCTCATGCCCGTACGGGTGCGCCCCGTACGGGAGTGCCCCGTACCGGCGTGTCCCGTACGGGTGCGCAGGCCACCGGGGTCAGCAGGCAGCGGCCGACCAGGCCGACGCCCGCGTCGAGGGACTCGCGGAACTCCTCGGCGAGTTCGGGGGAGCGGCGCAGGGTCCACAGCAGACGGGCCGAAGCCCAGGCGCCCGCGCGGGCGCGCTCCAGGCTCCACGAGCCGAGCAGATGGGTCAGCGGGTCGGCGATCTCCAGGAGGTCCGGGCCCGGCATCAGGTCCTCACGGATGTGCTCCTCGAGGGCGACCAGGGTGTCGCCGACCCGGTCGAAGTCGGCCTCGAGGGCGCCCGGTTCGCAGTCCAGGGCGCGGCACGTGGACACCACGGCCACCGCCAGGTCGTGGCCGATGTGGGCGTTGATCCCGGCCAGCGCGTGCTGGAGCGGGCGGACCCCGGGGTGGCGGCGGTACTGGAACAGCGGGCGCCAGCAGGCCGGGGCCCGGTCCGCGTCCACCGCAGCCAGGTAGCGCTCCGCGAACCGCACGCTGAGGGCCTGGGCCCGCCGCGGCGCCGGGAACCCGCCGTGTTCGATCCGCCGGTGCAGGGCCTCCGTCACCGTCAGGTAGACCCGGTTGAAGACGGCGACACCGTCCTGCGGCGGGAGCCGCTCGTCCAGGGCGCGCATCCGCGCCAGCACCGCTTCCATGGGAGGCAGAGTCTCAGGCACCGGCGCGGATGCGGGGAACTTGGCCGTACGCTTCCCCGGTTCGGGCGAAACCCCGTCAACGCGGCGTGTCCCGGCCGTCCTGATGATCGTAGGCGGAGGTGCCCGCGTCGAGCAGGGGCTCCTGCTGCTTGAGGTACGCGGGGGCGAAGTACCGCAGCGCGTGGTAGCCCGTGATCACCACGATCGTGCCCAGGGCGATGCCGCCGAGCTCGAAGCTGTCGGTGATCCGGAGCGTGACCCCGCCGACGCCGATGATGATGCCCGCCGCGGCCGGCACCAGGTTCAGCGGATTGCGCAGGTCCACCCGGCCGTTCAGCCAGATCTGGGCGCCGAGCAGGCCGATCATGCCGTACAGGATGACGGTGATGCCGCCCAGCACCCCGCCCGGGATCGCGGCGACGACCGCCCCGAACTTCGGGCACAGGCCGAAGAGCAGCGCGAAACCCGCCGCGGCCCAGTAGGCCGCCGTGGAGTAGACCCGGGTGGCCGCCATGACCCCGATGTTCTCGGAGTAGGTGGTGTTCGGCGGGCCGCCGACCGCCGTGGACAGCATGGAGGCGGCGCCGTCGGCCGCGATGGCGGTGCCGAGCCGGTCGTCCAGCGGGTCGCCGGTCATCTCGCCGACGGCCTTGATGTGCCCGGCGTTCTCGGCGATCAGCGCGATCACCACGGGCAGGGCGATCAGGATGGCCGACCATTCGAAGGCCGGCGCGTGGAAGGCCGGCAGTCCGATCCAGTCGGCCTTGGCCACCCCCGAGAGGTCCAGGCGCCAGTGGTCCACGGCCTCCGCCCCGCCCACCGTGGAGTGGATCTTGCCGAAGATCCGGTCGAGGACCCAGGAGAGCCCGTACCCGAAGACCAGCCCGAGGAAGATCGCGATCCGCGACCAGAAACCGCGCAGGCAGACCACGGCCAGCCCGGTGAACAGCATGACCAGCAGGGCCGTCCACTGGTCCTGTGGCCAGTACGTCGAGGCCGTCACCGGCGCCAGGTTGAAGCCGATCAGCATCACGACCGCACCCGTGACCACGGGCGGCATCGCCGCGTGGATGATCCTCGCCCCGAAGCGCTGCACGGCGAGGCCGGACAGGAAGAGCGCCACGCCGACGACGAAGACGGCGCCGGTCACCACCGCGCTGTCGCCGCCCGAGGCCCGGATCGCCGCCGCGACACCGACGAACGAGAGCGAGCAGCCCAGGTAGGAGGGGACCCGGCCGCGCGTCGCGAGCAGGAAGACCACCGTCGCGACGCCGGACATCATGATGGCCAGGTTCGGGTCCAGGCCCATCAGCACCGGCGCGACGAAACTCGCGCCGAACATCGCGACGACGTGCTGGGCGCCGAGCCCCGCGGTCCGCGGCCACGACAGCCGCTCGTCCGGCCGCACCACCGCGCCGGGTGCGGGGGTCCGCCCGTCACCGTGCACGGTCCAGCGCACGCCGAGGCCCATGTTCCACCACTTCCGTTCCGCCGCTGATCACGCATCGAGACCGACCGGGCAGGGCCCCGGAGCCCCCGACATGTTACGGGCGGATACCGGCGCGTTCGTCCCGATCGGGTGCGCAGGCCCCGGGGGCAGCCGGCTTCTGCCGCAGTACGGCGGCCCCCACCACCAGCGCGAAGGCGAGCAGGGTGACCAGCCCGAAGGAGACCACGAGCGAGGTCGCGTCCGCCACCGCGCCGATCGCCGACGGGGCGATCAGTCCCGATGTGTACGTGATCGTCGCGACGCCCGCGATGGCCTGCGCCGGAGCCGGCCCGCTGCGCGCCGCGGCCGCGAAGGCCAGCGGGACCACCACGGCGATGCCCAGCCCGATCATCCCGAAGCCCGCCATGGCTGCGGCGGGCTCGCGGACCGAGACCACGACCAGCCCGCCCGCGGTCGCCACGGCGCCCCCCGCCCGGACGGTGCGCACCGCCCCGAACCGGTCCACGACCCGGTCCCCGGCCAGCCGGGCGACGGCCATCGTGAGCGCGAAGGCGGTGGTCGACGCCGCCGCCGGACCGGCGGCCGTGTCCAGGACGTCCCGCAGGTACACCGCGGACCAGTCCAGGCTCGCGCCCTCGGCGAAGACCGCGCAGAAACCGATGGCGCCGATGAGCAGCGCCGATTTCGGAGGCAGCGCGAAGTGCGGCGGAGCCGGCGCCTCCTGGTCGCTCCTGAGGTCCAGCACCCCCTGTACGGCGACCAGCCCGGCCGCGGTGAGGGCCAGCGCGGCGACCAGGTGGTGCAACCGGGCGTCGGCCCCGGCGTGCGCGGCGACCGTGCCGGCGGCCGAGCCGAGCAGGGCGCCCACGCTCCACATGCCGTGCAGCGATGACATGACCGAGCGCCCCAGTCGGTTCTCCGTCTCCACGCCGAGCGCGTTCATCGCCACGTCCGACATGCCGGAGGTGGCCCCGTAGACGAAGAGCGCGCCACAGAGCGCCGGCAGGTTCGGGGCGAGGCTCGGCAGGACGAGCGAGAGGGTCCACAGCGCCAGGAGCGCCCGCAGTGCGGCGCGGGCGCCGAATCGGTGGTTGATCCGGCCCGCCAGCGGCATCGCGAGCGCCGCGCCCAGGGCGGGGAAGGCGAGGGCCAGGCCCAGGGTGCCCGCGCTGAGCTGGGCGTGGTCCTGGATCCAGGGGATGCGGGTGGCGAAGGAGCCGGTCACCGCGCCGTGGGCGCAGAAGACGGCGGCGATCGCGAAACGGGCATGGCGCAGCCGCGCCGGGCTGAGGTCGGTTTCCCCGGTCATGGGCATTAAACTATCAGGGACCCTGCCTGATAGTTAGTGGCCGTGACTGCCTAGGATGGGCGCCGTGACTGCTGCCCGCACCTCGACCCCGGTGCCGTCCCCCGCCTCACCGAGCACGGCGCGCGCGATCAACGACCGCCTCGCCCTGCAACTCCTTCAGGAGGCGGGGCCGCTGACGGCCACCCAGCTCAAGGCCAGGACCGGTCTCTCCCGCCCGTCGGTGGCCGACCTCGTCGAGCGGCTCACCGGGGCCGGGCTGATCGAGGTCGTCGGGGAGTCCGGCGAACAGCGGCGCGGCCCCAACGCCAAGCTCTACGGGATCGTCGCCCGCCGCGCGCACCTGGCCGCCCTGGACGTCCGTACCGACAGCGTGACCGCCGTGGTCACCGACCTCCTCGGCCATCCGCTCGCCGAGGCCGCCCTGCCCGTCGGCGCGCCGGACGACGCGGTCGCGGCGCTGCTGCACACCGCGCGCGGGGCCGGGGCCGGCGAGCTGCACACCGTCGTCGTCGGAGCCCCCGGCCTGGTCGGCCCGGCCACCGGTGAACTGCGCGACACGCAGGGCCTGCCGGCCTGGCACCGGGACCTGGTGGCGGCCCTGCAGCGGAGCCTGTCCGCCGTCGTGGCGGTGGAGAACGAGACCAACCTGGCGGCCCTCGCCGAACAGCGCCTGGGTGCGGCCCGCGACGTGGACTCCTTCGTCCTGCTGTGGCTGGGCGCGGGCGTGGGCGCGGCCGTGGTCCTGGACGGGCGGCTGCGCCGGGGCGCCTCCGGCGGGGCCGGCGAGATCGGCTTCCTCCCCGTCCCCGGCACCGGCGGCCTGCCCTCGGCCACCGACTGCGGGGGCGGCTTCCACGCCCTGGCGGGCCGGGAGGCGGTGACGGCGCTCGCCCGCGCCCACGGCTTCGAGGGCCCGGCGGAGGAGGCCGTGGCGGGGGCCGCGGGGGAGGTCTTCCTCGAAGCCCTGGCCGAGCGCCTCGCCCTGGGCGCGGCGGCGGTCACCGCGGTCCTGGACCCGGGCTGCGTGGTCCTGGCGGGCGAACTCGGCCGCGCGGGCGGCCCCGCGCTGGCCGCCCGGGTGGCCCGTCGCCTGGCGGCGCTGACCCCCGTGCCCACCGAGGTCCGCGCCACCACCCTGGGCGGCCCGGCGGTCCTCGCGGGGGCGAGGCTGGCGGCGCGGGAGGCGGCCCAGGAGGTGCTGTTCGGCGGATAGGGGCGGATCCGCCTGGCGGCAGCGGTGTGGGCCGTAGTCGCTCCGGCGGCAGCGGCCTCCGGGGCAGCCGTTCCGGCAGCCGCCACTGCGGCAGCCGCCCCCGCCGCAGCCGCTGCGGCGGTAGCCGCGCGCCGGGCCGCCCCCGGCACAGCCGTTCCGGCGGCAGCCGCCCCCGCCGCAGCCGTTCCGGCGGCAGCCGCCCCCGCCACAGCCGTTCCGGCGGTAGCCGCCCCCGCCGCAGCGCCGCGGCGGTAGCCGCGCGGGCCGGGGCCGCCCCCGCCGCGCCGTCGAGGCGCTACCGCCGTGCGGCTGCGGCGGCCCGCCCCGCCGCGTACTCCTCGAACGTGTCCCGGCCGGCCGCGTGCGACGGCGCGAGGTGGCCGCCCCGCCTGAAACCCGCGTACGCCCTGCCCCACAGCGGCACCGGGACCACCCGGCGCCGGCGACCCGTCGCCGCGAGGTAGGCGCGGCCCAGGTCCGCAAGGGTGCGGATCTCCGGGCCGCCCATGTCCGGGACGCGGCCCGAGGGCGTCGGGACGGCCAGTTCCGCCATGCGGTCGGCGACCTCCTCGACCGCGATCGGCTGCACCCGCACCCCGTACGGCAGCGGCACGACCGGCAGCTTCGCCGCCGCGTCGACCACCTGTGCCACCAGGTCGTGGAACTGGGTCGTGCGCAGGACCGTCACGCCCAGCCCGGACTGCTCCAGCAGCCGCTCCACCCGCAGCTTCGCCTTGTAGTAGCCAAGGGGGACCGCGTCCACCCCGACGATCGAGATGTAGACGAGGTTGCGGACGGTCCCCGCCCGCCGGGCCGCCCCGATCAGGTGCCGCGCGGCGTCCTCGTCGCCGCCGCGCGGGGAGCTCGCGCAGTGCACGACCACCTCCACGCCGGCCATCGCCGCGTCCAGGCCGCGGCCGTCCCGCAGGTCCACCGGGTGGTCCGCCGCGTGCCGGCTCAGGACACGGACCGCGTGGCCCGCGGCCCGGAGCCGCTCCGTGACGAGCGAGCCGAGGTTTCCGGTGCCTCCCGTGACGAGGATGGTGCTCATGGTGGGTCCGTCCTTCCGGATTCGAGGTGCTGCCACCAGGACGACAGGACAGGGCCGGAAAATGTGACCGCCGACGTGCGAGGACCCGGTGGCCGCCGGGCCACCGGGTCCTCACCTCTTCACTTCACTCCGCGGGTGCCGGCAGGAGCCGGCACGCGTCGAGGATCAGCAGGAGCCCTGGTCCTTCCAGACGCCCCATTCGCCCGTGGTTCCGGGCTCCTCGTTCTGCGTCCACCACTGGGCCTTCCAGGTGCGGCCCTTGTGGGAGACGACGCTGCCGCCGGGGTAGACCTGGCCCGCCACGTACGCGGGGCTGGTGCACGCACCGCCCGTCGGCGGGGTCGTGGTGGGCGGGGGAGAGGTCGGCGGGGTCGTGGTCGGCGGGGGAGAGGTGGGCGGCGTCGTGGGCGGCGTCGTGGATCCGGGCTGGACCACCTTGACGCCGCGCGCCAGGTCACCGGCGAGCGCGTACGTCGTACCGGAGATGTTCACCGTCCAGTTGGAGGGGGTGGACACCGGCAGGTAGTAGTTGAACGCCAGGTCGACCGAGGCACCGGGGGCCAGCGTCTGCCAGGCCGGGAGCTTCAGGGAGACCCGGTGGAAGTCGCCCTTCAGTCCGCCGGCGTTGCCGCCCGTGTGGTCGCTGCGGATCACCTTCGTGCCGAAGCCGGACTGGTCGGAGGCGTTGTTCGGAGCCGCGGTCGCGTAGTCGAACTGGAACTCGGTGCCGCCCGGCAGCGTGGCCGCGGTGTTGTTGGTGATCTTGAGCTTCGGGGTGATCGGGTAGTTGGAGTCGCCCAGCTTGAACTCGGTGAACTCCGTCTTGATGTCCACGGCCTGCGCCGGCAGCGCCGCGTTCGACTTCTTCGCGCCGTACGGGGCGGCGGTCTTGAACTTGTCGTACATCAGCGAGGTGAGCGTGTCGCCCATCTCGTACTGGCCCTTGGCGGCGTTCCAGGAGTAGTCGCCGGCCATCTCCCAGACCATGGTGCCGCCGATGCCGCGGTCGACCACGTAGTCGGCCTTGGCGGCCACCGACTGTTCGTCCTCGGTGGACAGGAAGACCTTCTTCTGCGCGTTCCACAGCCACGGCGCGACCAGCGTCGCGTCGTACTTGCGGGCGTAGGTGCCGGTCAGCGTGGTGTTCGCCGGGAAGCCGTACTTCGTGACGTAGTCGCCGACGATCCCCTTCTCCAGGTTCTTCGCGTGCCACATCGGGTTGGAACCGGCGGGCGACTCGGCGCCGTTGGTGTCCTTGTCGTGCCACAGGTTGTCGATGCCGACGGCGCCGTCACCGCACTTGGTCAGGCCCGCGCCCGCCGGACAGGTGGTCGCCGGGGCCTTGCCCCACAGGCCGTCCGTGCCGCCCTGCACGTTCTTGTGGCCGCGCGTGTAGTACGGCAGGCCGATGTTGATGCGGCCGGCCGGCATGGACCCGCGGAAGTAGTGGTACGCCCAGTCGGTGTTGAGGTAGCCGATGTTCCCGTACTGGGAGCTGCCGTAGACGTTCGCGGCGGCCAGTTCGGCGTCCTTGCCGTCGTCGAAGAGCGAGGCGTTCGGCCCGACGAACTCGTTCCAGGCGCCGTGCAGGTCGTAGGACATGATGTTGACGTAGTCCAGGTACTTCTGCATCTGGAAGGTCTCCATGCCGCGCAGCAGGTAGCCCGAGGAGGGTGCGGCGACGGTGAGCAGGTAGTGCTTGCCGTCGGCGGCGCCGGCCCGGTCGAGCTTCTCGCGCAGGCTCTTCATCAGGGCGTCGTACCCCTGGACGAGCCCGGCGCGGCGGGCGTTGGACAGCTGCCAGTCCAGCGGGTTGCCCGCGTCCTTCATGGTGGTCGGGTACTCGTAGTCGATGTCGACGCCGTTGAACCCGTATCTGCGGATGAACTCGACCGAGGAGTCGGCGAAGGTGTCGATGCCCGCCCGGTTGACCGACCCGTCGGCGTTGGTCGCCATCGAGTAGAAGCCGCCGGAGGCGACCCGGTTGCCGTCGTCCCCGAAGTAGCCGCCGGTCTCGGCCCAGCCGCCGACCGAGATCAGGGTCTTGACGTTCGGGTACTGCTTCTTGAACTTGGTCAGCTGGTTGAAGTGGCCCTTGTAGGGGAGGGCCGGGTCCATCTCGGCGCCCGCGACGCCCGGCCAGGTCATCCCGGTGGCGGCGTTGTTCGCGCCGTCCGCGCCGACGGAGATCTTGTTGTCGGCGCCCACGTGGGCGAAGGCGTAGTTCAGGTGGGTGACCTTGGACCACGGGACGTTGTGGGCGAGGTAGGCGGGGGCACCGTCCTTGCCGGTGCGCCAGCCGGTGAAGTATCCGATGACCCGGCGCTGGTGGTCGGCGCCCATCTTCTCGCGGCCTTCGGTGTCGTACACCGAGCAGTACGGGACGTCCGCGCCGGCCGTCTTGTAGAGGCCGTCGGGGCGACAGCTCTCCTGGTCGGCGGCGTGCGAGACGCCCGTCGAGAGCCCGGCCACCAGCAGTCCGGCGATTGCGGCGCCGGATGCCAGGAGCATCGCTCTGGTACGGGTGGGGGACAGCATCGTGCCTCCTGGGGAGGGGAGGATGGCGGGACTGGGCAGGGCACAACATGCGGACATGTGAAGCGTGTTGGCCCGTGACGTGCGCACATCGGACGGGCTGCTCCCGGGGAAGGTGAAGGGAACGTTAAAAGGACTAGACCACCCCGTCAATAGGTCTGGACCAACCGCGCGTTCACGTGGTCCGTGCCGACCCTGTGCCCCCGTATCCCGCATCCCGCCCCGCCCTGCGGCCCGCCCTCACCCCTGCCCCTGTGAGCCAGGCCACACCCCCTCACCCGCATGGGCGCCGATCACCCGTGGCAAACTGGCTGGAGTACCAGTAGCAGCGCACTCCGGGGTCGGTGTAATTCCGAACCGGCGGTTATAGTCCGCGACCCGTCCGCAGCCAGCGGCCGGTTGACCAGGTGGGATTCCTGGACCGACGGTTAAAGTCCGGATGGGAGGCAGTGCGCGGCGGGCCAGTGACCGGTACGCCGCCGTCGGCGGTTCCTCGGCGCATCCCTGCGGATGCGGCCGCAGCGGACCGTTTTTCCGGCCTCGGCGTCCCCGTGCAGCTGTACCGCTTCATCTGTCGTATCCCGACAGGCCCCGGAGTCCGTGCCCGATGAGGCAGGAGGACCCGGTGGCGACACACGCCGCGCACGCAGCACCCGACGCGGACACCCGCGCCATGCGCCGAGCCGTCGAGCTCGCCGCCCGCGGCCTCGGCTCCACCAGCCCCAACCCCGTCGTCGGCTGCGTCATCACCGACGCCTCGGGCACCGTCGTCGGCGAGGGCTGGCACGAGCGGGCCGGCGGCCCGCACGCCGAGGTCCACGCCCTGCGCGCGGCGGGCGGGGCAGCCCGCGGCGGCACCGCCTACGTCACCCTCGAGCCCTGCAACCACACCGGACGCACCGGGCCCTGCGCCCTCGCCCTCATCGAGGCCGGGATCGCCCGCGTGGTCTACGCCGTCCCCGACCCGAACCCGCAGGCCCGCGGCGGCGCCGACACCCTGCGCGACGCCGGGATCACCGTGCGGGCCGGGCTGCTCGCGCAGGAGGCCGAGGAGGGCAACGCCGCATGGCTGACCTCCGTACGGCTGGGACGCCCGTACGTCCTGTGGAAGTACGCGGCCACCCTCGACGGCCGGGTCGCCGCCGCCGACGGAACCAGCCGCTGGATCAGCTCCCCCGAGGCCCGCGCCGACGTCCACCGGCTGCGCGCCGAGGCCGACGCCGTCGTCGTCGGCTCCGGAACCCTGCGCGCCGACGACCCGCACCTCGCCGTCCGCGGCATCGAGGGGGCCGTCCAGCCCCTGCGCGTCGTCCTCGACACCCACGCCACCGTCAAGCCCACCGCCCGCGTCCTGGACGGGGCCGCCCCCACCCTGATCGCCGTCGCCGAGGGGACCGACACCCGCCACCTCGCGGGCGTGGAGCTGACCCGGCTGCCGGCCGACGAGCACGGCATCTGCGTGGCCGCGCTCCTCGGCGAGCTGCACCGGCGCGGGGTCCGCTCCGTCCTCCTGGAGGGCGGCCCGACCCTGGCCGGCGCCTTCGTCGCCGCGGGCGCCGTCGACAAGGTCGTCGGCTACCTCGCCCCGGTCCTCCTCGGCGCGGGTCCCGCCGCCCTCGCCGACGCCGGCATCGGCACCCTCACCGAGGCGCTGCGGCTCCGGATCACCGAGACCGTCCGCATCGGCACGGACCTGCGCATCACCGCCGTCCCCACGGCTTCCTCCGTCCCCACAGCCCTCAAGGAGCGCTGAAGTGTTCACCGGAATCGTCGAAGAACTGGGCGAGGTCGCCGCGGTCGAGCAGCTCGAGGAAGCCTCCCGCTTCCGCCTGCGCGGCCCCCTCGTCACCGAGGGCGCCAAGCACGGCGACTCCATCGCCGTCAACGGCGTCTGCC
The DNA here is from genome assembly GCF_040651925.1 of Streptomyces sp. NPDC048349. Lineage (NCBI taxonomy): Bacteria > Bacillati > Actinomycetota > Actinomycetes > Kitasatosporales > Streptomycetaceae > Streptomyces > Streptomyces sp. NPDC048349. Next base: position 82,097 of record NZ_JBEZLA010000028.1, read on the forward strand.
TGACCGTCGTGGACACTGCCGACGGCGAGTTCACCGCCGACGTCATGCAGGAGACCCTCAACCGCTCCAGCCTCGGCGCCCTCACCGAAGGCTCCCGGGTCAATCTGGAGCGCCCGATGGCCCTCGGCGGACGGCTCGGCGGCCACCTGGTCCAGGGCCACGTGGACGGCACCGGCGAGATCCTCTCCCGGACCCCCTCGGAGCACTGGGAGATCGTCAAGGTCGCCCTTCCTGAGAACCTCTCCCGCTACGTCGTCGAGAAGGGCTCCATCACGGTCGACGGCGTCAGCCTCACCGTGGTCGAGGCCGCCGCCGACTGGTTCACCATCAGCCTCATCCCCACCACCCTCGCGCTGACCACCCTGGGCCTCAAGCAGCCCGGCGACCCGGTCAACCTCGAGGTCGACGTCCTGGCCAAGTACGTCGAGCGGCTGCTCGGCGCGGACCGGAAGGCAGCCCGGTGAGCGCCCTGACCTGGCTCAACGCCGAAGCCTTCACCGTCTTCGGCCAGAAGGTCATCTGGTCCGACATGATCGGCAACCTGATGGGCCTCGCCGCCCTCGCCCTCGGCTGGCGCCGCTCCCTGTGGACCTGGCCCGCCCAGCTCCTCTCCGGCCTCATCCTCATCGCCGCCTATGCCTCCGCCCACCTCACCGGCGGCGTCGGCAAGCAGCTGCTGGTCATCGGCGTGGCCGTATGGGGCTGGCGTGCCTGGCAACGCGGCCGGCAGCAGGCGCAGGACGGCTCCATAGCCGTACGCACCGCCGGCTGGAAGGAGCGCGGACTGCTCCTCGCCGGCGCGGCGCTGGGCACCCTCGCCGTCGGCGGCCTGTTCACGGCGTTCCCGCACCTGTCCTGGAGCCCCTGGGCGGACGCCTACATCTTCGTCGGCACCGTCGTCGCGATGGTCGCCCAGGCCCGCGGCCTCGTCGAGTTCTGGTTCGCCTGGCTCCTCGTCGACCTCGTCGGCGTCCCCCTCGCCTTCACCAACGGGCTGCCCTTCTCCGGCCTCGTCTACGTCGTGTACTTCGCCCTCGTGCTGTGGGGCGCCTACGACTGGTACCAGCGCTCGCGCACCGCCGCCCCCGCCCCGGCCCTGGAAGGAGCAACGGCATGACCAGCCTCAAGCCCGTGCCCGCCATCCCCGAAGAGAGCTTCGACGAGCGCTTCCGGCTCGACCCGGTCGAGCAGGCCATCCGCGACATCGCCGCGGGCCGCCCGATCGTCGTCGTCGACGACGAGGACCGCGAGAACGAGGGCGACCTCGTCATCGCCGCCGAAAAGGCCACCCCCGAGATCATCGCCTTCATGATGAGCGAGTGCCGCGGTCTGATCTGCGCCCCCATGGAGGGACCCGAGCTGGACCGGCTCGAGCTCCCCCAGATGGTCCAGAACAACACCGAGTCGATGAAGACCGCCTTCACCGTCTCCGTCGACGCGAGCGCCGCCCACGGCGTCAGCACCGGAATCTCCGCCGCCGACCGCGCCACCACCCTGCAGCTGCTGGCCAACGGCGCCTCCGAGCCCGGCGACTTCGTCCGCCCCGGCCACATCTTCCCGCTGCGCGCCAAGCCCGGTGGCGTCCTGGTCCGCAACGGCCACACCGAGGCCGCCGTCGACCTCGCCCGCCTCGCGGGCCTGCGCCCGGCCGGCGCCATCGTGGAGATCGCCGGCGAGGACGGCGTGATGCTGCGCCTGCCCGAGCTGATCCCCTTCGCCCGCAAGCACGGCCTGACGATCATCTCCATCGAGGACCTGATCGCCTACCGCCGCTCCGCCGAGCCGACCGTGCGCCGCGAGGCCGAGGTCAGCCTGCCGACCTCCTTCGGCGACTTCACCGCGTACGGCTTCCGCTCCATCGTCGACGGCGTCGAGCACGTGGCCCTCGTCCACGGCGAGATCGGCGACGGCACGGACGTCCTGGTCCGGATGCACTCCGAGTGCCTGACCGGCGACATCTTCGCCTCCCAGCGCTGCGACTGCGGCCCCCAGCTGCACGCCTCCATGCAGCGCATCCAGACCGAGGGCCGCGGGATCGTCGTCTACCTGCGCGGCCACGAGGGCCGCGGCATCGGACTGCTGTCCAAGCTGCGCGCGTACGAACTGCAGGAGCGCGGCCGCGACACCCTCGACGCCAACCTCGAACTGGGCCTGCCCGCCGACGCCCGCGACTACGGGGCCGGCGCCCAGATCCTCGCCGACCTCGGAGTGCGCAGCGTCCGGCTGCTGACCAACAACCCCGACAAGTCCGACGCCCTCGTACGGCACGGCATCGACGTCCGCGGCCGGGAGGCCATGCCGGTGGAGGCGGGCGAGCACAATCTGCGGTACCTGCGCACCAAGCGGGACCGGATGGGCCACGACCTGCCCTGGCTGGACGGGGCCGTGGCCGCGTCCTCCACCTGCGGCAACCAGTAACAGCAACACCCCCCCCCGCACCACCCCCCGCACCACCCGTCACCCCATACACGAAGACCCACCACCGAGGAGCAGAGCTGTGAGCGGCAAGGGCGCACCCGAACTGAGCGTGAAGAACTGCGGAGACCTGCGCGTCGCCGTGATCGCTGCCCAGTGGCACGAGAAGGTCATGGACGGACTGGTCGACGGAGCCCTGCGGGCCCTGCACGAACTGGGCATCGACGAGCCGACCCTGCTGCGCGTCCCCGGCAGCTTCGAGCTCCCGGTCGTGGCGAAGGTACTCGCCGGTCGCGGTTACGATGCCATCGTCGCCCTCGGAGTGGTCATCCGCGGCGGCACCCCGCACTTCGACTACGTCTGCCAGGGCGTCACCCAGGGCCTGGTACAGGTGTCGATCGACACCGGAGTCCCCGTCGGCTTCGGCGTACTGACCTGCGACAACGACGAGCAGGCGCTGGACCGCGCCGGGCTCGAGGGGTCGAACGAGGACAAGGGGCACGAAGCGGTCACCGCCGCCGTCTCCACCGCCATGACCCTGCGGACGGTCAGCGAACCCTGGCGCTGAGTGGCGTGGGGGAACCCCGTATTCTGAGGACCATCATGGCGAACACATCCTCCAAGACCTTCGAGGAGCTCTTCACCGAGCTCCAGGGCAAGGCCAACGGCGACCCCAGCACCTCCCGTACCGCCGAGCTCGTGGCCAAGGGCGTCCATGCCATCGGCAAGAAGGTCGTCGAAGAGGCCGCCGAGGTCTGGATGGCCGCCGAGTACGAGGGCAAGGAAGCCGCCGCCGAGGAGATCTCCCAGCTGCTCTACCACGTCCAGGTGATGATGGTGGCGCGCGGGATCTCCCTCGACGACGTCTACTCCCACCTCTGATCCCCGGCACGAACCCCGCAGAAATTCACTCATCCGCGTATTCGCGTACCCACGCACCGAAGGAAGCCCCATGCTGCGCATCGCCGTCCCCAACAAGGGTTCACTCTCCGGACCGGCGTCGGCGATGCTCCATGAGGCCGGCTACCGGATGCGCAAGGAGTCCAAGGAGCTCGTGGTCGTCGACCCCGAGAACGAGGTGGAGTTCTTCTACCTCCGCCCCAAGGACATCGCGATCTACGTCTCCTCGGGCCGCCTCGACATCGGCATCACCGGCCGCGACCTGCTCCTGGACTCCGGCGCGAGCGCCGAGGAGATCCTGGCGCTGAACTTCGGCCGTTCCACCTTCCGCTACGCCACCCTGCCCGGCACCGCGAAGGGTCCCGAGGACTTCCACGGGATGACGATCGCGACCTCGTACGAGGGAATCGTCGCCAAGCACCTCGCCGAGAAGGGCATCGACGCCTCCGTCGTCCACCTCGACGGCGCGGTCGAGACCGCCATCCAGCTCGGCGTCGCCCAGGTCATCGCGGACGTCGTCGAGACCGGCACCAGCCTGCGCAACGCCGGGCTCGAGGTCATCGGCGAGCCGATCCTCACCTCCGAGGCCGTCGTCATCCGTGGCAACGGGACCGACGCCGACGACCCGCGCGCCCAGCAGTTCCTGCGCCGCCTCCAGGGCGTACTGGTGGCCCGCAGCTACGTGATGATGGACTACGACTGCCGCGCCGAGCACCTGGAGCGCGCCGTCGCCCTCACCCCGGGCCTGGAGTCGCCGACCGTCTCCCCGCTGCACAACGAGGGCTGGGTCGCCGTCCGTGCCATGGTCCCGGCCAAGGAAGCCCAGCGGATCATGGACGACCTGTACGAGCTCGGCGCGCGCGCGATCCTCACCACCTCGATCCACGCCTGCCGTCTCTGACCCCCTCTCGCAGAACCGAGCGCACACCATGACCGAGCCCGCCGCCCAGCCCGCACCGCCCGCCCTGCCGGTCACCTTCCGGCCGACCCGCACCCGGGCCGTCCTGCTGGGCGTCGGGCTCGCCATGTTCGCCACCATCACGGCGATCGCCCTCCTGCTCGAGACCCTCAGCACGGGCGAGCGGATCAGCTTCGTCTTCACCGCGGTCCTGCTGACCTCCGTCCTCGTCCTGCTCAGCCGCCCCAAGGTGGTCGCGGACGAGGCCGGGGTCACCGTCGTCAACCTCACCACCACCCGCCGCCTGGAGTGGGCGCAGATCCTGCGCGTCAACCTCCGCCCCGGCGACCCGTGGGTGTTCCTGGACCTCAGCGACGGCACCAGCCTGCCCGCCCTCGGCATCCAGCCCGGCGTCGCCAGGGCCCGGGCGATCGGCGACGCCCGCGCCCTGCGCGCCCTCGCCGAAACCAGGGGAACCGGCGCCGCCGACCGCTGACCCCGCCGAACCTCGTGGCCGCCTACCGTTGCGGCCGCGATCTCAATGACTACCCTGGTGGCGGGGCGCAGCCGTGCGCCCTCCCACCTGTCCCGGGACCCCCGGGGCACACGGGCACCCTGCGACTCGAGGAGTGACTCCCTCCAGCAATGGACGGATCGTCCGGTAATACCCGCGCCGCCCTCCCCACGGAGGCGGCGGCATGACCACCCCGCTACTCCTGCTCGGCGCGGCTTTCGTCCTGATCCTCGCCAACGGCTTCTTCGTGGCAGCCGAATTCGGCCTCGTCACCGTGGAGAAGCCCGAGGCCGAGCGCGCCGCGGCCGACGGTGACCGCCGTGCCCGCACGGTCGTCACAGCCCTGAGGGAGCTGTCCTTCCAGCTCTCCGGCACCCAGCTCGGCATCACCATCACCTCCCTCGTGGTCGGCATGCTCGCCGAACCCGCCCTGGCCGCACTGCTGGCCGGGCCGCTCGCCGCAACCGGCCTCTCCGGGGGAGCCGCCTCCGGCGTCGCCGTGGCCATCGGCATGCTGCTCGCCTCCGCCGTCCAGATGGTCGTCGGCGAGCTCGTCCCGAAGAACTGGGCGGTCTCCCGGCCGCTCCAGGTCGCCCGCTTCGTCGCCGGCCCCCAGCACGCCTTCTCCCGCGCCTTCCGGCCGGTGATCGCCGGTCTCAACGCCGTCGCCAACCGGCTCGTACGGGCGCTCGGCGTGGAGCCGACCGAGGAGATGGCCACCGCCCGCACCCCCGGCGAACTGGTCTCCCTGGTCCGCCATTCGGCCCAGGCCGGCGCCCTCGAACAGGACACCGCCGACCTCTTCGTACGGACCCTCTCGCTGGGCGAGCTCACGGCCCAGCACGTCATGACCCCCCGGGTGAAGGTCAGCGCCCTGATGCACACGGCCACCGCGGCCGACGTGCTCAACCTCACCCGAGCCACCGGCCTGTCCCGCTTCCCGGTCTACCGCGACCGGATCGACGAGATCACCGGCGTGGTCCACCTCAAGGACGCCCTCGCCGTGCCCGAGCCGGAGCGGGCCCGCACCACCGTGGGCCGGATCAGCGTCGCCCCGCTGCTGGTGCCCGGCTCCCTGCCGGTGCAGCCGCTGCTCGAGCGGCTGCGCAGCGAACAGCCGATGGCCGTGGTCGTCGACGAGTACGGCGGCACCGCCGGCGTGGTGACGCTCGAGGACATCGTGGAGGAACTCGTCGGCGAGGTCCGCGACGAGCACGACCTCGCGGAGGACGACGGACCCGAGCTGGCCGCCGTACCCGCCGAGGACGGCCGCCCCTCCTGGGAGGCCGACGGCAGCTGCCGGGTGCAGACGCTGCGCCGGATAGGCCTGGAGGTGCCCGAGGGGCCGTACGAGACCGTCGCCGGCCTCGTCGCCGACCTCCTCGGCCGGATCCCCGCCCCCGGGGACCGCGCGGAGCTTCCCGGCTGGCGGCTGTCCGTCCGCCGGGTCGGCCGCAACCGCGCGGAGCGGGTGCGCCTGGTACGGCTCGCGACCGTCCCCGCGGCGAGCCCGTACGGCCGGCCCGCCGCGGCCGGCCGCACCGCACGGCCCGATGCCCGCGTCGGCGCCGCAGACCGTCGTACCGCCGGCCCGGCCCCGCAGCCGGCCGAGCTGGAGGGCGCTGCCCGATGAACGCGCTCCAGCTCCTCTTCGCCCTGCTGCTGGTCCTCGCCAACGGCTTCTTCGTCGGCGCCGAGTTCGCGCTCGTCTCCGTACGGCGCAGCCAGATCGAGCCGCTCGCGGCGAGCTCCAAGAGGGCCCGCCAGGTCCTGCACGGCCTGGAGAACCTGCCCCGCATGATGGCCGCCGCGCAGTTCGGCATCACCGTCTGCTCGCTCACCCTCGGCGCGGTCGCCGAACCCACCGTGGCCCGGCTGCTGGAGCCCGTCTTCCACGCCGTCCACGTGCCGCAGGGCCTGATCCACCCCCTCGGCTACGCCGTCGCGCTCGCCGCCGTGGTCTTCCTGCACCTGGTCATCGGCGAGATGGTCCCCAAGAACCTCGCCATGGCGGCCCCCGAGAAGACCGCCCTGTGGTTCAGCCCCGGCCTGGTCGCCTTCGCCCGCCTGTGCGGGCCGGTCACCACCGCGCTGGGCGCCTGCGCCACGCTGGTGCTGCGGCTCTTCAAGGTCGAGCCGAAGGACGAGGTCGAGGCCGTCTACACCAGCGCCCAACTGGGCCGTCTGGTCGAGGACTCCCGGCAGGCCGGGCTCCTGGAGCCCGGCGAGCAAGAACGCCTCGAGGACGCCTTGGAACTGGGCAGCCGCCCGGTCACCGACGTCCTGCTCTCGCCGGGCCGCCTGGTCTCGGTCGGCCCGTCCGCGACCCCGCGGCAGATCGAACAGCTGACGGTCCGCACCGGCTACTCCCGCTTCCCCGTCCGCTCCGAGAACGGTGCCTTCATGGGCTACCTGCACGTGAAGGACGTGCTGGACCTGGAAGAGCGCGAGCGGGCCGTACCGCAGCGGGTCTGGCGGCGGATGCCCACCCTGTCCGCGACCCTTCCGCTGGACGACGCGCTCAGCGTCATGCGCAGGGACGCCACCCATCTGGCCCAGGTCGCCGACCCGGCGGGCCGGGTCCTCGGCCTGGTCGCCCTGGAGGACGTCCTGGAAATGCTGGTGGGCGAGGTCCGCGACCCGGCCCACCGCGTCCGGGCGGGTCGTACCTGATCCGGCTGCGGCGCCGCTGCCGGG